>CADBUA010000625.1 GCA_902797665.1 uncultured Lachnospiraceae bacterium
AGACGCCTTCTCACCAAGAGCTTTTTGCCTTCAAGCACCACTACATCACACAGGCCCTGGACAGCGAGGTCCTATGCGAACTGTTTGAAGCCATGCATGCAAAACGAGAGGTGGTTATTACCAACCTGAGTAGAAGGGCGAATGAGCCGAGTGATCTCACTGTTCTTCCCATTAAGGTGTTCTGCAGCGTTCAGAGCGGTCGCCAATATCTGATTGCATATCAGCGCAAGGCCAGAAGAATCAAATCTTTCCGCGTTGATTACATTCTTTCTGTGAAACAGGCCGAATGCGCTGAGGACTTTGATTCTTGGCGAGAGAAGCTAAATGGCATGAGGCAACACATGTGGGGCGTCAGTACTCAGGGTAAAAGCGGACGGACTGAACACGTGGCATTTACTGTTCACTATGAACCTGGTGAAGAGCATATATATCAGCGCCTCATGAGGGAAAAACGCTGCGGTGAAGTCGAACGGATCGATGATAACAACTGCAGATTCACTGCAGAAGTATACGATACCAATGAGATGCTGCCCTGGATCAGGACCTTTATCTGCCGAATCACGGATATCGATTTTTCAAACAAAGAGATCGAGAGTCAGTTCCGTAGGGATCTTTTCGACATGTACAGGCTTTATGGGATAGACGGAGGTGACGCAGAATGATATTCAGCGAAATCTACGGGTCCTATTATAAGGCGATGACAGAGATCCTGAAGGTGACTATCTCGGAGGATGGAAAGGCCTCCATAAAGGATATCAGGCCGATCATTGAGAAATATGCCTTTGCGGAAAGCCCGTTGTCGATTGAGCAGGCTATCACGGAAGAAAGATGGCAGGTAATCAGGTCAGACGGTGTAACGGCAATCTCGACGCCTCCCTCAACACCATTAACAAATCTGGAGAAAAGGTGGCTGAAGGCAATATCCCTTGATCCGAGGATAAAGCTATTTGACATAGACTTCGGATTCCTGGGAGACGTTGATCCCTTGTTTACGCCTGATGATTATTTCATCTTTGATAAATACGATGACGGCGATCCGTTTGAAGATCCGGAATACATCAAAAACTTCCGTCTCATCCTTGGAGCACTGAAGGAGCGCCAGCCTCTGCGTATTGGAATCACGAACAGGCGCGGTACGATGACAAATCTGTGCGTAATTCCTGAGTATCTGGAATACTCTGAGAAAGATGATAAGTTTAGGCTGATGACGAGCGGTACAAGGCATACAGTAACCGTGAACCTCGGTCGGATCGTCTACTGCCGACGCTTTAACGGAGGATTTCCAAATCAGGGAGGCAGGCGGAGAAACACTGACAGAAGTGTCACTTTGATCGTTACCGATAAGCGAAATGCTCTTGAGCGAGTTCTTCTGCACTTCTCTCACTTTGAAAAAGAAGCCGAGAGGATCGACAAAGATCACTATCGTCTAAAGGTCAACTACGACAGAGATGATGAGACCGAGCTGGTGATTCGTATCCTTTCGTTTGGGCCAATGGTGAAGGCAATTGAGCCCTATAACTTTGTGGAGCTCATTAAGAAAAGATTGGAAATGCAGAAAAGCTGCGGGCTATAAAACATAGTTCGCAGCTTTTTTTCCGGGATTATCTCCTGTTTTCAGATTATCATAGAGGCAACAAGTGGAATTGGAGGGATATGTCGTGCTTTTGACTATAACGTATGTTGGAAAGCAGACACAGGATCTGGGGTACCTGTTACATAAAAACCCTTACAGAGCGCAGAGCTTTGATCTGAGCTTCGGAAATGCTTACGTGTTCTATCCGGAGGTGACAGACGAAAAGACGACAGCCGCCCTGCTGCTGGACATCAACCCGATTGATCTAGCCAGAGGTAAACTGGGCACAAGAGACGGTGGACTGTTTGACTATGTGAATGACCGTCCCTATGTGGCATCATCTTTCATGAGCACAGCCCTTGTCCGTGTGTTTGGCTCTGCCATGAACGGCAAATGTGATAAGAAACAAGAATTGGCCGATACCCCGCTGGATCTCACCGCCTGTGTTCACATGCTTCCATGCAGAGGAACGGAGGACCTTCCGAAGGAGATCTTTGAGCCTCTGGGCTATACTGTCGAAACCAGGACATCCATACTGGATGAGAAATTCCCCGAATGGGGAGACAGCGCTTACATTGATCTGACAATCAGTGGAAAGGTCACTCTTGCGGCCCTTCTGAATCATCTATATGTTCTCATCCCGGTCTTCGACAAGCAGAAGCATTACTATGTCAGCGAGGACGAGATCGAGAAACTGATGAAGCATGGAGAAGGCTGGCTTGCCGGTCATCCTGCCAGGAATAAGATTGTCAATCGATACTTCAAGATGCGCCGCAGCTATGCGCATAAGGCCATCGACAGGCTGATCGAAAGCGAGCCAGTGGATACAGACGATCTGGCCGAAGATGAGGATGAGGTGGCTGAAGAGACTCCGGTCTCCGCTGAAGCCACGGAAGCAAAGGAAAAGAGGATTTCCCTCAACACCCGCCGCCTTGAAGCAGTCAAAAACGCAGTTATCGAAAGCGGAGCCTCTTCCGTCATTGATCTGGGGTGCGGAGAGTGCAAACTCACCTCCATGCTTCTTGAGGAGAAACAGATCAAGCGCGTAGGTGCAGCGGATGTTGCGGTGAAGGTCCTGGAAAAAGCCAAGCAGAATCTTCGCTATGAAAGGATGCCGCCTTATAAGAAAGACAAGCTTACCTTGATGCAGGCTTCCCTCACATACAAGGATCCGCGATTCTCTGGGTATGATGCAGCCTGCGTTGTGGAGGTAATCGAACATCTTGATCCTCAAAGAATTGCTGCTTTTGAGCGTGTGC
>CADBUA010000626.1 GCA_902797665.1 uncultured Lachnospiraceae bacterium
CATAGGAAACATAGGAAACATAGGAAACATAGAAATCATAGAAGCTTTGAAAAAGAGAGAAAGGCGTGGGAAAACGCCGGGATTTTGCTCCTTAGCTGTGAATAGAAGCACGCTTGTCCACACAAGTTTTTTCGCTTCTGCCCCAGGATTCGAAGATATAACGGCAAATCTGTTCCAATTCCGAAAATCTTGCGTTTTTTGTTGTGAATGAGACGCATTTCCTGTATAATGGCCATCAACATTTGCACGGCGCTTTGAGCGGCTTTCTGCCGGTCCTTCCATTCCAATCAGGTGGGGCAACATATGCCAGGTCTGAAAGCATGCCCAGAGCAAGAGCACAGACGCTGTGCTTGATCCGGGAAATGAAAAGGTACAGAAATGGGGTGTCTTATAATGAAAGAGCTGATGCTGGGCAATAAAGCAGTGGCGAGAGGCCTCTATGAGGCCGGGTGCTGCTTTGCGTCGAGCTATCCGGGGACTCCGAGCACAGAGGTGACGGAGGAACTGGCAAAGTTTACAGAAGTCTACTGTGAGTGGGCGCCAAACGAAAAGGTGGCAATGGAGAGCGCCTTTGGGGCCTCTCTGGCTGGGAGACGATCCTTCTCAGCTATGAAGCACGTCGGGTTAAATGTCGCGGCGGACCCGCTTTACACGATGTCCTACACAGGCGTCAACGCGGGATTTGTGATTGTTGTTGCCGACGATCCTGGAATGCACAGTTCCCAGAATGAGCAGGATTCCAGGCATCACGCGATCGCCTCCAAGGTTCCTATGCTGGAGCCGTCGAACTCCCAGGAAGCCCTGGACTTCGCGAAGCTCGCCTATGAGATCTCCGAGCAGTTTGACACGCCGGTCATCCTCAAGATGTGCACGCGTGTTGCCCACTCCCAGTCGGTGGTGGAGATCGGGGAGCGGACCGTCCCGGTGAAGGCCTACGAGAAAAACATCCGCAAGTATGTCATGGCCCCGGCCAACGCGATCCAGCGGCATCCGATGATCGAGGAGCGGACAAGAAAGCTGGTTGAGTTCGCGGAGGAGAGCCCGGTCAACCGGGTGGAGCCCTCAAGCGGCTCCAGGGCATTCGGCATCATCACGGACTCCACCTCTTACATGTATGTGAAGGAGGTCTTCGGAGATTCGGTCCCGGTCCTCAAGATTGGTATGGTAAACCCGCTGCCGGTCAGGAAGATTCAGGACTTTGCATCCAGTGTGGACAAAGTGGTGGTTGTGGAGGAACTTGATCCGATCATCGAGACCCACTGCAGGAACATCGGCGTGGAAGTGTCGGGCAAGGATCTTCTGCCGATCTGCGGGGAGTTCTCCCAGAACGTCATCGCGAAGGCGCTGGGCGGGGAGGTCCACAAGGGCGTCTCTCTGACGGAGCAGCTTCCTGTCCGCCCGCCGGCGATGTGCGCGGGATGTCCGCACAGGGGTCTTTTCTACGTGCTCAAGAAGCTGGGCGCCACGGTGCTCGGAGACATTGGCTGCTACACCCTGGGAGCGGGAGCTCCGCTCAACGCGATGGAGCTCACCCTCTGCATGGGTGCTTCCCTCTCCTCTCTTCACGGCTTCAACAAGATGCTTGGCGCTGAGAGCGAACAGAAGACAGTGGCGGTGATCGGAGACTCAACCTTCATGCACTCCGGCATGACCGGACTGGCAAACATCGCCTACAATCAGACCAACTCCACGGTCATCATCCTGGACAACTCAATCACAGGGATGACTGGCCATCAGCAGAATCCGACCACCGGGTTCAACCTCCGTGGAGAACCCGCGGGGAGAATTAATCTGGAGGCTCTCTGCCGCTCGATGGGCTATGAGCGCGTCGCGGTGGTGGATCCCTATAAGCTTGAGGAGTGCGAGCGTGTGATCCGGGAGGAGCTCGCCGCGGACAGCCCGTCGGTCATCATCTCGAGAAGGCCATGTGCCCTGCTCAAGTATGTGAAGAAAAAGCCCTCCCTCCGGGTGGACAAAGACAGGTGCAGAAGCTGCAAGAGCTGCATGCGCATTGGCTGCCCGGCCATCTCGATGAAGGATGGAAAGGCAGAGGTGGACGCGACTCTCTGCATCGGCTGCGGCGTATGTTCACAGATGTGCAGGTTTGATGCCTTCGATCTCTCGAAGGGAACCATGTTCCAGGATCCGTCGTCCCGCATCAATCCGGCACTGGAAGAGAGACTGGGGAAGGAGGCCTGACGCAGAATGGAAACGAAGAATATCATGATCGTGGGCGTCGGCGGGCAGGGCAGCCTGCTGGCGAGCAAGCTCCTCGGGTATCTGTTTCTGAAGCGGGGCTTTGATGTAAAGGTTTCTGAAGTCCATGGCATGTCCCAGAGAGGCGGCAGCGTGGTTACTTACGTTCGCTTTGGGGATCGGGTTCTGTCCCCGGTCATCGATGAGGGGGAGGCGGACTACATTGTCTCCTTCGAGCTTCTGGAGGCGGCCCGCTGGCTGCCTTTCCTCAAGGTCGGCGAGGGCAGAATCGTGACAAACACGCAGAAGATCGACCCCATGCCGGTGATCATTGGGGCCGCGGAGTACCCTGAGAACCTGCTGGAAAAGATGGAGGCAGCTGGCGCGAAGGTTGACGCGATCGATTGTGTCTCCCTGGCGGCCCAGGCCGGAAACATCAAGGCAGTCAACCTTGTGCTTCTGGGGCGGCTTTCCAGATATTTTGATATCCCGGATGAGGAATGGCAGAGTGCCATCGAGGCAAACGTCCCGGAGAAGTTCCTGGAGGTAAACCGCAAGGCCTTCGAGCTGGGAAGAGCTGTGTAACCATAGTAAGTGGATTGAGAGATCCCGGGAGACTTCCCCAGGAGGAAGCAAGCAAATGTCTGAACAGCATATATACTGAAATCATCTAAATATATGTGCTATATATGCTGTTGGACTGCTTCATGCCGTGCAGAAACATGACATATCATAGATGTCTATAAAATACGGCAAGGGCAGCGGTCTCTCTCAATCCGGAAAGGAGCGGCAGCAAAGATGGAGAGGTATTATCAGGCGGATCTGGAGTGTGCGTCCCTGGAGGATATGAGGGCGCTTCAGAACGAGAAATTTCTGTCACAGTTTCGCAGAGTGATGGAGAACGTTCCCTACTACAGGGAAAAAGTTGAAAAGAGCGGCGTCAGCTTAGACGACATTCAGTCTATCGACGACATTGGAAAGCTGCCGTTTCTGTCAAAAGATGATCTGAGAGAGAGCTACCCTTACGGGCTCCTGGCAAAGCCCCTCTCAGAGTGTGTCAGAATTCACTCGACTTCCGGCACCACCGGAAAACGCGTGATGGCTTTTTATACCCAGAAGGATATTGATCTCTGGTACGAATGCACCGCGCGTGCCCTGACGGCAGCCGGCGCGACGAATGAAGATGTGGTCCAGGTTTCCTACGGCTATGGTCTTTTCACTGGTGGAGCAGGCCTTGACGGCGGCTCCCACAAGCTGGGCTGCCTGACGGTTCCGACCAGCTCCGGCAACACGGATCGGCAGATCATGTTCCTGCGGGATCTGAATGCGACCATCATCTGCTGCACCCCGTCCTACGCGGCTTACCTGGGCGAGCGGATGAAGGAACTGGGTCTCACCCCGGATCAGATCCCGCTGAAGGCCGGCATTTTCGGCGCGGAAGCCTGGTCGGAGGAGATGCGCCGGGACATCGAGAGCACCATGGGCATCAAGGCCTACGACATCTATGGTCTGACTGAGCTGTCTGGCCCGGGTGTAGCGTTTGAGTGCTCTGAGCAGACCGGGATGCACATCAACGAGGATCACTTCTATCCGGAGATCATTGATCCGGATACGGGTGAAGTGCTTCCGGAGGGATCCGAGGGCGAGCTGGTTTTCACCTCACTCGACAAGGAAGCCTTCCCGCTGATCCGCTACCGCACAAAGGATATCTGCATCCTTTCCCGGGAGAAATGCTCCTGCGGCCGGACCCTGATCAAGATGAAGAAGCCGAAGGGACGCTCGGACGACATGCTGATCATCCGCGGTGTCAATGTCTTCCCGTCCCAGATCGAGACGGTGCTGATGAATCACGGCTATGCGGCCAACTACCAGATCATTGTGGACCGTGTCAACAACACCGACACGCTGGATGTCCGCGTGGAGATGACCCCCGAGATGTTCACCGACAACGTTGGCGATATCGCGGCAAAGCAGGCGGAGCTTGTGAACGGGCTGAAGTCCATGCTGGGCCTGAAGGCGAAGGTGTCCCTGGTGGCACCGAAGTCCATCACCCGCTCCGAGGGCAAGGCGGTCCGCGTCATCGACAAGAGAAAAATCTGAATGTGCGCCGGGAGAAAAGTCAGACCTTGATCCGGGCGGCCTGACAGAAGCTCCGGCTTTCATATCCCTGCTCGCTTTTTATGAAAAATGGTAACTGTTAAGCCTTCTTTGCGCACTTTGCGCCGAGCGAGGCCATACAGCTTACAGCAGAAAATAGCGCGAACGGGTAGATTCTGACTTCCGGGTAGAAAAGAAGGAGGAAAACATGGCGATCAAACAGATCTCTGTCTTTCTGGAAAACAAGCCGGGCACGCTGAAAGAGATGACAAAAGTCCTCGCGAATGCCGGCGTCGATATGAACGCCCTCTCCCTGGCGGAGACCAAGGATTTCGGGATTGTCCGCATCATCGTGGATGATGTCTATGAGACAGCCAACGTGCTCCGGGAATCCGGATTTGTCTGCAGCATGACCCCGGTGGTCGGTGTCATGATCCCGGATGTGGTCGGCGGACTGGACCGGGTGCTGGAGATTCTCAGCGCTGCGGACATCAACCTCGAGTATATGTACGCCTCTCTGGGGGGAAAGAAACAGAATGACGCATACATGATCCTGCGGGTGGAAAACTGTGAGAAGGCCGAGAGTGCCCTCAGGGCAGGCGGCATCTATGTTCTGAGCCAGGAGAACGCCTCTGATATGTAAAGGATAGGGACTTCTCAGCGGCCTCGTCCCTTTCAGGCGCCTGAAAGGGACGAATCTTAAATCGTATCAGCCCCCGGAGTACCGGGGGCTGTCTTTATGGGAGGGTGCTGAAATGTCCTTAGAAGCAAAGGGAGAAAGATTCTGGGGAAGAGTCCTGTCCACTTTGCGCCGAGCGAGGTCGTACAGCTCAAAAACAAAGGAGGCGCACTTCAATGCGGGCCCAGGAGCCCGCGTCATATAGATTTCATGCTGATATTGAAGAGATGCCTGGCAGACTCTAAACAGACCTTAAAAACGCATCCTGGAGAGATCTGAAGAAAGGCTTTATGACCTCTGAAAACACTGAAATCCGGGATAAAATGGATGAAAGGAGCCTCAATCCCGGAAACCTGGGGGGTAAATTGACAAGGCTGCGCTTATCCTCTAGAATATTCTCAGTGGATTAAACAAGAACGCTCTGCGCGCGGGGAGAGAGATGCACAGAGCGCGCGTTTGTTTGGGCTTTTGAACGGGACTGTCCGTTACAAGAAGGGAGGAACTGGGTGTGAAGTTGTTTTCATTCAAGGGTGGCGTGCACCCGTATGAGGGGAAGGAGCTGACCGAGGACAAGAGCGTCAGAAATCTTGATCCGGGTCCGGAACTTGCGTTTCTGCTCTCTCAGCATATCGGCGCTCCCGCGAAGGCAGTTGTCGCGAAGGGAGACCGGGTTCTGGTGGGACAGAAGATTGCTGAAGCCGGCGGTTTTGTCTCGGAACCGATTTTCTCCTCTGTCTCCGGGACGGTGAAGAAGATCGAAAAGCGCAGAAGCGCACCGGGTGGCATGGTTGACGCGATCATTGTGGAGAATGACAATCAGTATGAGACGGTCGAGTTCACCCCGCTCCCGGGGGTCAATATAAAGCCTGAGAGCGGCTATCCGAAGCCCATGGGGGCAAAGGAAGCCTTCGACGCGATCCACCCCGATGAGGTGCTCGCGAAGGTGGATAAAAAGGAAATCCTCGACCGCATCAAAAATGCCGGCATCGTCGGCATGGGCGGGGCGGGATTCCCGACCCACGTCAAGCTGTCGCCGAAGGATCCCTCCAGGATCGATTACATCTTAGTGAACGGATCCGAGTGTGAGCCCTACATCACAGGGGACTACCGCATGATGATGGACCATCCGGGCGAGATCGTGGCGGGCCTCAAGGCTGTCCTGAAGCTGTTTGACGGCGCGAAGGGCGTGTTCTGCATCGAGAACAATAAGCCCAGAGCCATCCAGATCATGGCGGAGGCCTCCGCGGAGGATCCCAGGATCGAGGTTTATACCTGCAGAACGAAGTATCCGGAAGGCGCGGAGCGCTGCCTCATCAACGCCATCACCGGCCGCTATGTAAATTCCAGCATGCTTCCGGCGGACGCCGGATGCATTGTTCACAACATCAGCACAATCTTCGCGATCTATGAGGCGGTGTTCCTGGGCAAACCTCTGTATGAGCGAATCCTGACCTTCTCAGGCGACGCCCCCGCGGATCCTGGAAACTTCTGGGTCAAGGTCGGCATGGACCTTTCCCTGCTTCCGGAGAAAGCCGGCGGTTTCCGCGAGAACCCGGTCAAGATCATCTCCGGCGGCCCGATGATGGGCTTTGCTCAGGTGGATCTCTGCACGCCGGAGACCAAGACCTCCAGCGCCATCACCTGTCTGACGAAGGATGATGTCGCGGACAGTCCGACCACTGCCTGCATCCGCTGCGGGAAGTGCGTGGAAGTATGTCCTGCCCGCCTGATGCCGGTGGAGCTGTCCACCTACGCCGAGTATGGGAAGCTCGAAGAGTTTGAGAAGCATTACGGTCTGGAGTGCGTAAACTGCGGCAGCTGCTCCTTTACATGCCCGGCCAAGCGGCCGCTGGCTCAGCGGATCAACCAGGCGAGGATGACGGTGCTGGCCAACAAGAAGAAGGCGGCTTCCGCGAATAAGAAGTAATCATCTGGCCTGGATCAGCGCCTGAAAAGCCTCAAAGGCAACGAGAGGGGAAGCTTTCAGCGCGGGAAGCTGCCAGAAAAGCTTTCAGGGAGAAGGCTCATATGAGCTGAAATACAGGGAATATAAGGCACCCGGGGCGCCTTGAAGCTTGCCCGGAAAAAACTGTGTGGTGTATAATGGCGAAAATGATATTTCGGAGGGGAAAATCCCATGAAGAGACTTATTTCCGCCTTATATGCCACACTGTTTTTATGTCTGTCAGGGACCTCTGTGTGTTTTGCGAAAGCGGAGACGGTGTCTGGCACCGGCTTCTATTTTGATACGGTGATTACGATCAAGCTGACGGCAGAGAACGCGGATGAGCTCCTTCAGGGATGCATGGACCTCTGTCAGCATCTGGAAGATACCTTCTCGGCCCAGAAGGAGGGGGCGGAGCTTTATCAGCTGAACCACCGGCAGAGTGAGAAGGTCGAGGTCTCCGATGAGCTTGCCTCCTGCATCGACAGAGCACTGGAGTTCAGCCAAATGTCAGGCGGGGCCTTCGATCTGACCATCCTGCCTCTTCGCCAGATCTGGGACTTTGAAGGGAAACAGGGATTGACTGCCCTGGAATACTATGGGGAAGAGGCGAAAGAGAAGAGCCTGGTCCCGACCGAGAGCGAGATCCAGGATGCCCTCTCCAGAGTCGACTACAGCAGGGTTCATCTGGATGGAAACACGGTCAGTTTTGACAGGAAGGACACGATGATTGATCTCGGCGGAATCGCCAAGGGCTGGATCTCCAGCGCCCTGAAGGAGTACCTGAAGGAAGAAGGCTGTGAGAGCGCCTGCATCAATCTGGGTGGAAATGTGACCACGGTGGGACTCAAGGAGAACGGCAAGAACTGGACCATCGGAATCCAGACCCCCTTCTCCCTCCGGGGGGAGATCCTCACCGCTGTCAAGGCAGAGCCGGATCACTGCATCATCTCCTCCGGAACCTATGAGCGCTATTTTGAGGAGGATGGCGTCCTCTATCATCATATCCTGGACCCCAGGAGCGGCTATCCGGCGGAGGTTGGACTGAGCCAGGTCTCCATGGTCGGAATGGATGACGCTGCCTGTGACGCGCTGGCGACCATCGGGCTTGTGCTCGGGCGGGAGGACTTTGAAAAAATGATGGAGGAAAACGGCCGGGAGGAGGAAGTGCTCTTCACGGACGAAGATCTCGCTTTTTCCTGGTTCAACGACGGGGGAGAACACGAGAGGCAATGAGATCGCAGAGGGATGTTCTGATGCGTCGCGCCGTGTGGGGAGGGAAGGATGGAAAAGCTTCTTCGAAAAAGTGACATCGTTCTGATTCTCTCGATTCTGGCGCTGGCCGTCGGAATGTTGATTGCCTTTACCCATGCGTCCCGGGAAATCCGTACGCCCCGCCTTCAGATCATCGTCAACAATGAACTGATGGGGACCTACTCCCTGGAAGAAGATCAGACCATCCGGGTTGGGGAGAGCAATATCTGCGAGATCAAAGGCGGCCAGGCCTGGATGAGTCAGGCAGACTGCCCGGATCAGATCTGTGTCAGAAGCCGCCCCATCGGGGCGGGAGGCGGCTCCATCGTTTGTCTGCCCAACCGGATCGTGATGAAGATCGTGGAAGCGGGGGAGACGGCCGGAGAGAGCACTGATATCACGGAGCTTTTTGAAGGCGAGGTCCTGGATTCCATCGCGGGCTAGAAGCTGCTCATCTTCCTGACAGGGGATCAGAGAAGCCGTCAGATGCAGAGCATTCAAATCCCGGACGCGAGCGGGCCGATAGCGCTGAAGCATCCCAGGATACGAATGCTTCCCGGCATACAGCGATAAAGGATTGGGGAGAGATGAGAGATCTCGGAGCGGAAAGAAAGCGACAAGGGAAAAGCCCGGGACGGTCTGTGGCGGTTCTGGGGGTCATGGCGACCCTGGCGATCCTCTTTGGATACGTGGAGGTGCTGATTCCCTTCAATTTCGGAATTCCCGGCATCAAGCTGGGCCTCAGCAACCTGGTTGTTCTCTATGCCCTTTACCGCCTGTCCTACAGAGAGGCACTGGCCATTTCTCTGGTCCGCGTCGTGCTGATCGGTTTTCTCTTCGGAAACATGTTCAGCCTGGCCTATGCGGCCACCGGCGCCATTCTCAGCCTGAGCGTGATGGCAGGCCTGAAAAAGACCGGTGTCTTCGGGATTCTGGGGATCTCCTCCGCCGGAGGGACCGCGCACAACATCGGGCAGATTCTCGTGGCCTATCTTGTGACCCCTTCCCTGCCTCTTCTCTGGTATCTGCCGATTCTGATGATCGCGGGGCTCATCACAGGGCTCATCATTGGCGGACTGACAGCAGTGCTCCTGGGCCGCACGGAGGCGGTCTTCCGGAAGCTTGGCTAGCTGTTGACAGCCTTTGGAGCGGATGCTATAGTCACAACGACAGATGGAGGATGCGTTCTTTATGAGGATTCTGCCATATACCCCGGACTGAGAGAAAGGCAGAAGAGGGAAAAACGCGCCGAAGCCATATCTTTCCGGGGAGATCTGAAAAGTCTGTAGCTGTCATCCCGGCTTTTGCCGGGAATGGGGCGCTATGAGCGGATATGCGTTTATGTGCTTTTGCGCGGAAGACGGAAGGAAGACGGATGGAAGGCGGGCGTTCGCCCGTTTTTTTTGCATCGAAAAGGGAGGAACTGTATGGCGATATTCAAGGGTTCCGGCGTGGCGATTGTAACCCCGATGAACGAGGATGAGAGTATCAACTACGACAAACTCCATGAGCTTGTGGAGGAGCAGATCCAGGCGGGGACGGATGCCATCATCATTTGTGGAACAACGGGGGAGTCTGCCTGCCTGACCGTGGAGGAGCATCTTGAGACCATCAAAGCCTGTGTCGAGATGGTGAATCACCGGGTGCCGGTGATTGCGGGTACCGGGTCAAACTGCACCAGGGACGCGGTCTATATGTCCAAAGAGGCGGAGACTTACGGCGTGGAAGGCCTTCTCTGCGTGAGCCCCTATTACAATAAGGCGACCCAGAAGGGTCTGATTGAGCACTACAGCGCCATCTCAGAGGCCGTTCACACGCCGATCATTGTCTACAATGTGCCCAGCCGCACCGGTTGCAACGTGCTGCCGGCGACTGTCGCGTATCTGGCAGAGAACACAAAGAACATCCGCGCCATCAAAGAGGCCAGCGGGAATCTCTCCCAGATCGCGCTCCTGAAGTCGATCACGCGGGATTCCATTGATCTCTATTCCGGGAATGACGACCAGATCGTCCCGATCCTGTCGGTCGGAGGAATTGGCGTCATCTCTGTTCTGGCCAACGTGGCACCGCGCCAGACACACGAGATCTGCCAGGCCTGGTTTGACGGAGACACAGCCCTCGCCACCCGGCGGCAGCTGGATGCCATAGACCTGATTGAGTCCCTCTTCTGCGAGGTCAACCCGATCCCGGTGAAGACAGCCATGAACCTTCTGGGGAAAGAGGTCGGACCGCTTCGCGCCCCGATGTGTGAGATGGAAGAGAAGAATCTGGAGCGACTGAAAAAGTCTATGAAGGATTACGGCATCCTTTAAAGGATTCGGAAATAAGCATAAAAACATA
>CADBUA010000627.1 GCA_902797665.1 uncultured Lachnospiraceae bacterium
ATGTTATATAATTTATGGCATCAGATTATGCACATAGGATCTGATTTTTAGAATTCCATCCCACTGGATTTTCATACGCTTAGCTTCTGAGTTGATACAGCAGGTGATCCAGACAGTCGATCCTTCGCTGATCTTCATGCAGCTGAGCCAATAGATTTTTCCGGTATTCACGCAAAAGCTGCGTCTGCTGCCCACGGATCGCGCGCTCGCAGATTTTTTGTTCCGCCAGTTTCTCATAACGCGTGATCAGTTCCTGGCCGCATCCGGCATCCTGCAGATTTTGCAGGATTTTCTCGTTCCAGTTCATATCTGCTGCCTCACTTTGCTCCTGCGCCGGTTCTTTGCTTTTACACTCCAGGATGATCATACGGCAAGGACAGAGAAATATCCAATTCTTTGTTATTATCCGAATCGATGCTTTACGGGCATAGATCGGACTGATAGACTGTGTATAGAGAGGAGACCGTATGGAGATTCGTGTACTGCGCTACTTCCTCGCCGTGGCGAGGGAAGAGAGCTTTTCGAAGGCGGCGGAAGCGCTGTATCTGTCCCAGCCTACCCTGTCCCGGCAGATCAGAGACATGGAAGAGAAGATGGGGGTGCAGCTGTTCAGTCGGAACAGCCGCAGGGTTCAACTGACACAGGAAGGGCAGCGGCTGCGTGTCCGAGCTCAGGAGATCGTGGATCTGGTAGAGAAGACAGAGGAGGAATTCGCAAACCTGGAGGGCGATGTCGCGGGAGATGTGTATATTGGCTGTGGGGAAACCCAGCACATGCGGCAGATAGCCCGGGTGGCGATCCCCATGCAGCAGGAGCATCCGGGCATTCATTTTCACTTTTACAGTGCCTATGCGGACGACGTGGCCGAGAAGCTGGACAAGGGATTACTGGACTTTGGCCTGATGTTTGAACCCTTTGACATGAGTAAGTATGAGACCATGCGGCTTCCGTTTACGGATTCTGTCGGCTTCCTGATGCGGGAGGATCACCCTTTGGCGAAGCTTCGGTCGGTCCGGCTGGCAGATCTTGGCAGCACGCCGCTTCTGATGCCCAGCCAGGGGCAATCTGTTGGGAGGAATGTTGAATTTGCGGACGATTTTGATATGAGCCGTCTGAACATCGTCGCGCATTATAATCTGCTTTTCAACGCGGCGCTGATGGTGGAACAGGGGATGGGGGTTGCGCTTTGCCTGGACCACCTGGCGGACACCACAGAAAACACCGGACTGACATTCCGCCCGGCAAACCCGCCCATAGAAAACAGCCTGCGGCTGGCCTGGAAGAAATACCAGATCTTTTCCCCGGCGGCAGAGCTTTTCCTCAAGCGCATGCGCGAGGCTTTTGAGACAAGAGCGGATGAAGCAGAGAATGAATTGTAAGGCTTCCGCAACGGTTCTCGCCTCGGAGGAGGGCCGGGCTTTCCAGAGGGACCTGAGCAGCAGAGATATTCCCGGTTTTCTCACAGAATTCTGGCTGCGGGAGATGAAAAAAGCTCCGGAAGTGCCTGACAGATAGGCGCGATCAGGGGCATCAGACAGGCGGGGACTTTTCCCGCCCGCCGATTATGAACAAGGTGATTCCTTTACGGACGCGATTTCATTGCAGATGGAAGCGTTCACTATGATCTCCGGGAAGTGCCAATGAGATTGATCAGGTAAGGGATTGTAACGGTGACTTCATCTACACCGGCGTCCGACAGCCGGGTTAAGAATCCGTACCTGTCCAGTCACAAGCGCCCGTAGGCATTCGGCCGGGCGCAGGCTCCTGTCGTCACATTCAATATGCACCCGGACTTTGCTTTTGAAATGTATGACATCGCTTTGCGCAGCAAGTGCGCAAACCGGAGTGGACAGTTACAGGAATTCCAGAACGGATTCCCGGCAGGGCTCAGACAGTGGGACAGGTATCCGTCCCGAATTGATGATGGATACCGGGAACCATTCGAATTTGCCAGGTGTTTCACCGGTATATGCCCGCTCGCGCCAATTTTGTCGCAGATGCCAGTGCTCACGGGTATACGATTATTTTGATTGAACAATATTTTTTCTATAAATATTTGATGTTTCAGCTAAACTTTTATGATGGTTGTATTCATGTGATAGGCCCGGTAATAATTGATTTCCTCCGCGGAGCTGCAGATCATCTTCATCCCGATATTATCAACCAGCGATTCGGTCTGGGACAGGAGGCTCGCCATTCGGCTCAGATTAAATGGCATTCCGTTGTCTTTGACGCAGAGGATCACCTGACCTTCCACGATGGTGACCCGGATTTCCGCGAGAAGGCGTCTCTTCTCAGACTTTCTGCTGTGCGTGACAATGTTTGTCATGATCTCCTCTGCGCACAGGCTCGATAGAATGCATTTTCGATTGTCAAGTTGATGCCCTTTGCAGAACAGACGGATCTGTTCGCTGGAGAGGACACTGTCCGTGATGGTTGAAAACGGACAGGAAATCATGTCATTTTCCCTGCGGAAGAATTTCGGATCCAGGTCAAGGTAGTCTTTCGGACGCGGCAGGATTTTCCCCGATTTTCTCTCATAGAAGAAGAAAATGGCAAATATAGCGACTATTTTTGAACTGGGGAAGGCGAGGAAAACCACACGAACCCCAAAGGGAATCGAAAGCAACGCCGCAAAAGCGATCAGGAAGATCAGATTCGACAACGCTTCAAGCTGCTGTGCCTTTTTTTCCTTGCACATCGCCTGCAGGGAGCTCACACGTGAATAGATCAAGGCACTGAACGGTGTCCCCACAGCGATACAGAATAATACAAAGTTCAGGAGAGGGAAGGCTTCACTATCCGTACTCAAAAAGATCTGGGCGATTGGGGCATGGAATAGAGTCAGCATTATGACTACGGCGGCAGACAGCGCCAGGATATAGCGGTGCTCCAGCTTTCCAACGCCCAGAATATCGTCTCCGTTGACTTCGCCAAATGCGATTCCAGTGAGGACAGCTACCGCTCCGGCGACACCCACAGACAGAATATCCACAAAATCCATCACCGTGTTCTGGATCGTCAGTACGGATATGCCGATACTGCTTCCGGTATGCGCAACCAGTGCGTTCAGCAGGATGGAACGAAGCATGCCCGCGGCGGAATGCACCGCATTCGGTAGACCGTGATGGATGATCTTCTGAATGGTTTTCCAGTGAAAGCGGGATGGCGTGAAACGGACGATGCTCTTCCTGAGGAAAAAGTGCGTCGCCAGGATAGAGAATGACGTGAACGCTGAAAGGGCCGACGCAGCCCCGACACCCATCAGCCCAAAACCCAGCTTCACAGCCAGAATATCGCAGGCAATGTTTACGGTGCCTCCCAGAATGGAAGCGACAATCGCCGTTCCATTCCCATTGTCCAGTACGACGATCGGCGTCAGGATAGAAGCCAGTACAAAAGGCGCCGCGTCAAAGCTGAGCCCATAGAGATATTGGGATGTCAATCCATGAAGGTCCGCGGCGTTTCCTCTGGCACCGAACAGAAAGACCAAAGGTCCATTGAATAAAAACAGGAGGAGCGTCAGCAGGGCCATACAGGTGGCCGCAAATGTGATGGTTTCATTGAACTGCCGGTTTACACTGTCTATTCGACCATGCCCCATTTCCTGTGTACACGCTGTCTGGAGCCCTGTGGCAAGCATGCTCGCGGGGACGCCGGACAGGAAGAAAAAAGGCGACGCGAGTCCCACGGCGGCGATTTCCCGTTCACCCAGAAAATTACAGACGATGATCGCGTCGATGGTCAGTGCGACGATCTGAATGAATTCCGTAAAGACCGCAGTGGCGAAAGCGGAGCTGAACCTCCGCTTTTGTAAATCACTGATGAACATGATCCGACCTCTCCAATGTGCAGAATGTCATGATGAATCAACTGAGACATATGGTGCCTGCCGGTATAGAAATATAGAAAAAAGCTGAAGCGTCACTCAAATGTCAGGATTTCGGTAAAGCCGGTCGCCTCAAAAAGCTCCATCAGGACAGGACTGACGTTGACCACTTTGATCCTGCCTTTCTCGTTCATCAGATATTCAGCATGGACCAGGGTGCGCATCCCCGCACTGGAAATGTACTCCAGCCTGGCAACATCGAGTACCAGATTGGTGATTCCGATCAGGTGTTCTTCCAGATCCTGGTCAAATACAGGAGAAGAAATCGCATCCAGCCGCCCTTCCAAGGCATAATAAGCCGTACTCCCTTCAATGTTTCTGTTGATTTTCAGCATACAATCATCCTCCTTGGAATGGGAAATGCTCGGGGGAATCCGATCTCCTGGATCTCCCTTGATCTCCTCCTGGATCTCCCTTATTTTACCAGGAAAAAAACAATGTTAAACAATGTTAAATTAATCATAAATATTATAACATTTTTTTTTTAGGGTTAAGCAAGCACTCTCCATAGACCATCCTGAAGCTGGATTTCAAACACACGTTCTTATCTCCAGATTTGGCAGATAACTGATCTACTGATGACAATATCCTGTACCAGGATCCAGCATCTGGCCGCGAGCGTAAGGATTTGCGATAGAATCTGCCCGTTCTCATGTTTTCATGAAAGAGCTGGAGATTCCGGGAGATTTCCGCTCAATCTTCTATAGAAATAGAATCAGAAGATCTTCAGAAAAAGCGGACCAGCATTTGGGACTTGAGAGAAGGATATCCATATGCGCGACAGGTGCAGGAAAGGAAGGGGTGAAGTGGAGGCTATGTTACTCCCAAATAATTAGATTGTTACCAAAAAACGCCCCTGACACTTTTTCCAGACAGGCACTAAATATGCATGTCTGCCGAAGATCGGTGACCCATTTGATGGCTTTGACAGATCATATAGGACTCCAGTCCAAAAGCTTCACCCGACATATGAGCTTGCCTGAAAGTGGAGGGCGAGGCGTCTTTGAAGCCCCAATAGCGCCGGAAGTGCTGCGAAGCGAGAATGCGAATATTGGGGCTCTGGCATTCGTGCGAAGCACGGAACCAGCCGCATGAGTCCTTTCTGGACTATAGCCATATATGATTTCAGCAAAGATATATGAAGGCATATAAAAACATATAAGAGCATATAAGAAGATATAAGTTAATGATTATATTTGCTAATATTATATTATTTCCATATAGCATTAAATATTTTATAGGATATACAAAACTGATATACATGTAATACCTGGAACAAAAGCCTCCGGATAGTGATTCAGGCACGGATGCCTCAGCGGGTTCTGGAGAGGTTTCGCCAAGTCTCTGATCTGTGTGGGCGTGAAAGTCGAAATGGATGTGGGACAGACCCCGACATTATTCTATGTTTTGGTCTCATTCTACTATGGGCAGCCCATGACCGATCTGCTATAGTTTCCTCAGACAAGAGAAAACAT
>CADBUA010000628.1 GCA_902797665.1 uncultured Lachnospiraceae bacterium
GTGCTGAGGAAACCACTCCTCATCGCCAATACGACGCTGGCCTGCGATGCGAACCGCCTCTCTTTCCGCTATCTGGAGGAGACCTGGAAGGTTCCTCATTTTGTGGTGGATGTCCCCTTTGACGTCGGGGAGGAGAGCGTCCTTTATGTCGCGGAGCAGCTGAGGGAGCTGGGCCATCTGGCAGAGGACTGCGCCCACAGAAAGCTGGATCCTGATCAGTTGAAGGAGGCAGTCGCGAGGAGCATCCGGAGTCAGAATCTCTTCCGGCGCTATCTTTCCCTCCGCGGAGAGGTCCATCTGCCGGAGCTGATGTCTCCGGAGCTCATGAACGTGATCAACAACCACATTTGCCTGGGGCTTCCTGAGGCGGAAGATTACATGACAAAGCTTCTTGCAGATGTATCTGCTGCCCCAAAGCTGAAGGAGTCGGTGCCCAGAGTTTTGTGGATGCATGTCCTTCCCAATGCGCAGGAGTCTCTGAAGGCCATCTTTCAGGGAGCGGACAATGACCGGATCGAGGTTCTGGGCTGCGACCTTGCCTATGACTGCCTGGTTCAGATGGACGCGGAAAAGCCCTATGAATCCATGGCCAGACGCATCGTGGAAGCGAGCTACAACGGTGCCGGATCCCGCCGGATCCAGAGGACGCTGGATCTTGCCGAAAAAATGAAAGCGGATGGCATCGTCATCTTCTGCCAGTGGGGATGCAAGCAGACCCAGGGCATCGCTTTCGCAGCCAAGCGGATCTTTGAGGAGCATGGCCTTCCGACCCTGGTTTTGGACGGAGACGCAGCAGACCGGGCCAATGAGGCATCCGGGCAGTCGTCCACCAGGGCAAGCGCCTTTGTGGAAGCTTTGAACGAGCGAAAGAGCGGGAGGGTGCCAGCATGATCAAATATATCTGCAAATATACCCCGCTCGAGCTGATCAGGGCCATGGGGCTTCGGGCAGAGATGCCGAACGAGGAAGTTCAGGACTTTGGCCAGGCGGATGCGCTGATTCATCCCAGCATCTGTTCCCACGCAAAACAGCTCCTCAGCAGTTTTCTCTCCTCGGGAGCCTGCGAGGAGGGATGTGGGGAGTGCCATACGGACGGACTCATTTTGACCAACTGCTGTGACAGCATCCGGAGAGTCGGAGACATCTGCGAGCTGGACGGAGAACTTCGCGGCAGATTCTCTGTGAGGAAAATGCTGGACCTCCCACAGGATGGGAGCCCGGCTTCGGTTTCACACTATGAAGAGGAACTGGAGCGCCTTCTCTCAGCCTTTTCCTCAGGCGCAGAATCTCATGGCGGAGTTCCGGAGACAGCCGGCAGCTCTCAGCAGGCGGAGAGGCAAGCCCAGCCTTCCATCGCGGGATTTGACCGAAAGATCCTGATCTCAGAATGGAAAAAGAGCGCCGAATTCTGGAAAGCTTGTCTGAGGGACCCCTCTCCGGCCATAGGTCTCTTGGGAGCCAGGGCAGGAGACGGCCTCATCGCGATGCTGGAGAGCTGTATGCCCATCCGGGTAATGGACCTTACCTGCGGTGGCCTCCGCAGCCTGCCTGAGATGCCTTTGGGGATCGAGGAGGCCGATGACAGGACGCTTCTTCAGGCCTACGCCAAAGCCCTTCTCTCCCAGCTCCCCTGCATGCGGATGAAGGATGTCAGCCGGCGAAAGGAGCTTTACCGGGAGAACTTCCGGGGCATGATCTATCACACGGTGAGGTTCTGTGATTTTTATGCTTTTGAGTACGCGGAGCTCATGAAGGAGGCAAAGGTTCCGGTCCTGAAGCTGGAGTCAGACTACACAGATCAGAACTCAGGCCAGCTCTCGACAAGGCTGGAGGCCTTTCTGGAGAGCCTGGAGAGCCGGAAAAGCCTGAAGATGGCGATGCACGAAGAGGATCCCGCATGCAGGACAGAGACAGGGCAGAATGCGGTGCGAAACACAGAGGAGACAGAACGCGGGATGACAGACAGGGAAAAGAGATACTATATTGGGATCGACAGCGGCTCCACCACCACCAATGCGGCTGCTCTGGACCAGACAGGAAGGGTGATTGCCTCAAAGATCATACGGACTGGCGTGAGCGCGGCTCAGGCTGCGGAGAAGGCACTCAGTCAGGTCCTGGAGGAGCTTCAGGCGGATCGGAGTGAGATTGCCTATATCTGCGCGACCGGCTACGGGCGGGATTTTATTCCCTTTGCGGACGGAAGCAGGACAGAAATCTCCTGCCATGCGAAAGGGGCTTATTTCAACCATCCCTCCGTCCGGACCATCATCGATATCGGCGGGCAGGACTCCAAGGTCATCTGCCTGGATGATTCCGGCAAGGTCCTGAACTTCATCATGAATGACAAGTGCGCGGCCGGGACGGGGCGTTTCCTCGAGATGATGGCTTCCACCCTGCAGATGTATCTCTCTGAGATGAGCCAGGTGGGACTTGAATGGAAGCAGGATCTGACCATCTCCTCTGTCTGCACGGTTTTCGCCGAGTCGGAGGTTGTCTCCCTGGTGGCACAGAACAAGGATATCCAGGACATTGTCCACGCGCTGAACAAGGCGGTGGCTTCCAGGGTTGTTTCCATGGCCAGGCGGGCAAAGTCCACGGGCCCCTATATGATGACAGGCGGTGTAGCCCGCAACGCAGGCGTCCGGGGAGAGATCGAGCGGATGCTGGGGGAGAAACTCTATGTGCCTGAGATGCCGGACCTGACAGGCGCCGCAGGCGCGGCTCTGTTTGCCATGGAGATCACCCAGGCATGATTCGATCAGTCTGGCCTATTGGCCTATGGGCGGGTATCAATGATGGATATGGAAAAAGCGATTGAAGAACACCTGATCTTAGCATGCTTTACGAAGAACCTGATCGGGGCTTACTGTCTGGATGTCACAGAAGACCGGGAGATTCTGATGAGAGATCAGGACGAAGAGAGGGGGGAGGAGCGCGCAGTCTCCACCGCCCTCCGGGCGGAGGCGGAAGCATTTTTTCCTCCGATCAGAGAACAGTCCCGGGAGACGCAGGATCTTCTGTTCCGTTTTCTCTCCTCCATCCCCTCCTCGAAAGAGCGGGCAGAGTGTTTGAAGATTTTTTCAAACAAAGGACTTCGGGAGGCTTATGAACTGGGAACGATCCACATAGTTGAGGAGATTCAGTGCCTGATTGATGGACATCTGGCCTGGGCAGTCAAGCAGGCGGAACTGTTTGTGTCCCCGGACACGGGACATCTGATGGCTTTTCTCTACACCCGGAATATTGATAAGCAGAAAAAGAATGAGCGGATCATGAACGCGATTCTGAGCCGCAGTTCGGACTATGTCGGCTTGATCAACGTGAAGCGGTTGACGGTCCGCTTTCAGTATCTCTCTGAGAGCATATCGAAGGGAGCTCCGCACTGGGTTGGGCGGGAAGAGATCGATTTTGAGCGGGATATGTTTCAAAGCCTCGAGGGCTTTCTTCTGCCGGAGGAGCTGGAAGAGGTCATGCAGAAGACTTCCCTTGCCTTCATTCTCTCCGAGCTTCAGGATAAGACTGTCTACACGGTCACCTTCCTGATGCACTTTATTGACGGGGTGGAACGTCGAAAGCAGGTACAGTGTTACTGGATCGATGAGTTTCACGAGGAAATTCTGATCATTCAGACAGATATCACCGCCGCCTATGAAAAGGAACTGTCCAATGAGAAGATCCGGAGAGAGGCGGTCACGGATCCCCTGACAGGTCTCCTGAACCGGAGAGGGCTCCGCACTGAGCTTGACAGGATGCAGAAGGCAGCGGACGCGGCGGAGAAGCCTTTTTTCCTTGTGATGGGAGACATCGACTACTTCAAGAGGATTAATGACAGCTATGGACACAATGCCGGGGATCTCGTCCTTCAGATCCTCGCGGGTCTGATGCGGGAGTTTGTGAAGGACTGGGGAATTGTCTCCAGGTCAGGAGGAGAGGAGTTTCTTTTTGCCATCTGGGAGAGCAGTCAGGATACTGTTCGGGAAAGGCTGGAGGATTTTCGGAGGAAAGTCAGAGAACAGGTGATTCTGTCCGGGGATCAGGAAATCCGTGTTACAATGACCTTCGGCCTTTCAAGATATGATGCCTCGACAACCCTCCATGACGCAGTGCATGATGCGGATATGAGGCTTTACTATGGCAAAGCACACGGAAGAGATCAGGTTGTGGGCTGACAGGCAGGAGTGGGCGTGATGCGAATCTCAAAAGAGACGGGAAGGTCCTGGAAAAAGCTTCTGTAAAAGCTTAAGAGGAAGGCTTCAGAATATACCCGCGAGCGTGAGAATTTGCGACGAAATTGGCGCGAGCGGGCATATACCGGTGAAACACCTGGCAAATTCGAATGGTTCCCGGTATAAAAGAGCAAAAGAGAAGACTCTGAAATGGAATGATGGGCGTGGAAGAGGAGAGCATCGGCGCCATCGCTGCAGGAACCTTCGCCGGATATGCCCGCGCGTGAGAGAAATATCGCGAGCGGACAGACCGCGCTGAAGCCTTTGCAGACCCGGAGGCTTTCTACTATAGTCGCTCGTAACCTCCATGCATGT
Organism: uncultured Lachnospiraceae bacterium; assembly: GCA_902797665.1. Lineage (GTDB taxonomy): Bacteria > Bacillota > Clostridia > Lachnospirales > Lachnospiraceae > Porcincola. The sequence goes on from CADBUA010000628.1 coordinate 4,542, forward strand.
TTTGCTTCCATGTTTGTTTTGCTTCTGTATTGCTTTCTGCAAAAACAATGATTTCAGTAATTTCACCCTTGTCAGATATCGAGCGATCAAAAAAC
>CADBUA010000629.1 GCA_902797665.1 uncultured Lachnospiraceae bacterium
CGGCAGGCACAAAGGGATCTCCTGTATTCTGAATCCCGTCCGTGCTCTCGATGAGCGCACTGCCTGCCTCCTCCGCCGTTGTGGAAAACAGCCCGCCTGACGGTGCAGACGTCCCATCCGCAATCAAAGGATCTGATTGAGACGGGGCAGGCTCGAAAGCGCTCCCTGTCTGGGAGAAAGCAGGATCCCCTGTCTCTGAAAAAGCAGAATCCCCTGTCTGGGATGCTCCCGCCTGGGGGTCTGACTCAACAGCTGTCTGAGAGGAGACGGCGGGATCCAGCATGAGGGAGGAGGCTGCATCCCCGCTTATGCTTCCTTCCGCTTCTGCCCCAAGGGCCTCAAAGGAACTGCCGCTCTCATCTGCCTGGCTTTCAATCAAGAAAGGGCCCGTCTCCTGACTTTCCGCCCCCATCCCGATCGCGGCGATCTCAGATGCAAGGGGCGCCTGCATGAGGCTCAGGGAGAGCGGAAGGAAAATAGCACAGAGAAAAAAGCGGGAGCCGAATCGTCTTCTTCTCACTCCCGCGGGTATATCACTTTTGCGTTTCCCATCTCTCCCGCTCATCTGACGCAACAATTCTGCCGTCCTTTCCGATCCTGCCTTCCTGCCTTCCTGCCTTCGCCAGATATCCTGGAGGATCTTAGGATTTGCCGCAGGAAAATCCATAAATTCTCTGCATATACCGCGGCTGAAGACTTTACAGGGCAAATCTTCCTGGTCTCGCGTATCGAACAGGCACGTTCAAAGGTACTCAATCTCCACAAGTGTCAGGCCCTCAGGCCTGGCCGTGTCTCCGGCAAGGCTCCTGTCCTTTGCCTCCAGAATCGCCCGCATCTCCCCAGGCGGGATCTTTCCGCCCCCAACCCAGAGAAGGGTCCCCGCGATGATGCGGACCATGTTGTAGAGGAATCCGTCGCCGGTCAGTTCTAAGGTGATCATGTCCCCCTCCCGCTTCACTGAAACCTTCTCGAGGGTGCGCACATGATTGGGCCGTTCGGGCTTAGCCGTGCAGAAGGAGGAAAAGTCATGCCTTCCCACCAGGCACTCTGCAGCCTCCGCCATCTTTCTCTCATCCAGGTCATAGTAGTAAAAGGTGGCGTAGCGCGATACCAGGGGATTTGGAATCGGCCGGTTCCAGATCTGGTAGCGGTAAGTCTTCCGCAGCCTGCAGAAGCGGGGATGAAAATCCGGAGGGACTTCTACGGAGCTCTGTACCCGTATGTCCCAGGGCAGATATGTGTTGACCGCGAAGGCGATCTTTTCGATCGGCATCCGGTGGGAGGTGTCAAAGACCGCGACATTTCCCAGGGCATGCACCCCCGCATCCGTGCGGCTGGCCCCGAGGACGTGGATCTCTTCTTTCAGAAGCTTCGAGAGGTTCTTATTCAGTTCCTCCTCTATGGTGTCCCCCTCCGGCTGGATCTGCCAGCCATGATAGTTGGTCCCGTCGTAGGCCACCGTCAGTTTCACTCTTCTCTCCGGCACAGTCCTTCCTTTCCAGCTCTCTGAAATTCCGAAAAGCGCATCCCCCAGGTGTTTTGGCCCTTCCTTCGCCGCTTCACATGCTTGCAGGGAAGGCCATCGATGCATTGCTGCTTTACAGTTTCAGGATCTTCATTCCGATCTGGCAGAGGACATACAGGGCCATGACGGCAAAAGCCACCATATCCTTGCGGTGATAGGACAAAGGCTTCATCCGTGTCCTGCCCTCCCCCCCATGATACCCTCTGGCTTCCATCGCCATGGCCAGGTCATTGGCCCGTCGGAAGGCTGAGATGAAAAGCGGCACCAGAAGAGGTACCAAAGCCTTTGCCCGCCTGATGATCCCACCCTCGGAGAAGTTCGCTCCGCGGGCTTCCTGGGCGCGCATGATCTTGCTCGTCTCATCCATCAGAATCGGGATGAAGCGGAGGGCAATGCTCATCATCATCGACACCTCATGTACCGGAACATGGATCTTTTTGAGAAAACCCAGGCCGGTCTCCAGGCCATCCGTCAGCTGATTGGGCGTCGTGGTCAGCGTCATGATCGAGGACCCCAGGATCAGATAGCTCAGACGGAAGATCATATGGATGGCCATGCGGAGCCCCTCTTCTGTGATTCTGAACCTCCAGAAAGAAAACAGAATGGTTCCAGGTGTCAGGAAGAGGTTGAAGAGGGCTGTGATGACCATCAGGAGGAAGATCGCCCTAAGGCCCTTTACCATGTATCGAAAGGGGACTGTAGAGACGCTGATGACCACCCCCAGCGCGATGCTGGCCAGGACGTAGGCCCCCGGCGATCCGAAGACAAACAGCGTAATCAGAAAAACCAGTGTCCCCAGAAGCTTCACCCGGGGATCCAGCCTGTGGATGATGGAATCGCCGGGATAATACTGGCCAAGTGTGATATCTTTCAACATTTTCTATTCTTTCCAGCCAGGGCGCCCAGAATCTCACGCCGTGCAAGATCAACCGTGTCTGCGGAATAATCCACGTCAAAGCCCTCTTCCCGGAGCGCCTTCATGACATAGACCATCTCCGGTGCTGCCAGGCCGACCGCCTCCAGCTCTTTCACATGGACAAACACTTTCTCCGGCGTGTCGTCATAGAGAATCTTCCCCTCATCCATCACAATGATGCGGCTCACGTAGTTGGCCACATCCTCCATGCTGTGGGAGACCAGGATCACGGAGATCCCCTTCTTCTCATGAAGCTCCGCCGTCAGGTCCAGGATTTCATCACGCCCCTTCGGGTCCAGCCCCGCTGTCGGTTCATCCAGCACCAGAACAGAGGGCTCCATGGCCAGAATCCCGGCGATGGCGGCCCGCCTCTTCTGTCCGCCGGACAGGTCAAAGGGGGACTTCTTCTCAACGCTCTCATCCAGCCCCACGAGGCGCAGCGCCTCCCGGGCACGCATCATGGCCTCACTGTCTGAGAGGCCCTGGTTTCTGGGGCCAAACATCACATCCTTCAGCACGTCGGACTCAAAGAGCTGATGCTCCGGGTACTGGAAAACCAGCCCCACCTTGCTCTTCAGACTTCTGAGAGACTCCTTCTCTTTGTGGATGTCTTTCCCGTCCACGTAGATCTTCCCTGAAGTGGGTATGTTCAGACCGTTCAGATGCTGGACCAGGGTCGATTTCCCAGATCCGGTGTGGCCGATGACTCCGATAAACTCTCCATCTGCGATTGTGAGATTGATGTCAGAGAGGGCAGTCTTGCTGAAGGTCGTCCCCTCATTGTAGATGTAGCTCAGGTGCTCAATCCTGATTCCCATCGGATCCCCCTCTTAGTCTTTTCAGTTCCGTTACCAGCTCCTGGATCGTCAGAATCCCGTCCGGAAGATCCAACCCCGCCTTCTGCAGCTCGAAACCCAGCTGTGTGACCTGGGGGACCGACAGCCGGTATTTCCGCAGAAGCTCCACCTTCGAGAAGACCTCCCGCGGCGTCCCGGTCAGAACAACCTTCCCCCGGTCCATAACAAGAACGCGGTCCGCCTTTATGACTTCTTCCATGTAGTGGGTAATCAGAATGACCGTGATCCCCCGCTCCCGATTCAACTCCAGCGCGGCGTCAATCACCTCTTTCCTGCCGCCCGGATCCAGCATGGCGGTTGGCTCATCCAGGATGATGCATTTGGGCTCCATCGCCATGACGCCCGCGATGGCGACCCGCTGCTTCTGCCCCCCGGAAAGACGGTTGGGGGACTCCCCGCGTTTCTCCCACATGCCGACAGCTTTGAGACTCCGCTTCACCCGGTGCCAGATCTCCTTGGTGGGGACGCCCATGTTTTCAGGTCCGAAGCCGACATCCTCCTCCACCACAGAGGCGATGATCTGGTTGTCGGGATTCTGAAAGACCATACCTGCCGTCTGACGGATGTCCCAGAGTTTCGATGCGTCCTTCGTATCATGGCCGTCCACGACCATGGTCCCTGTACTCGGCAGAAGCAACGCATTGATCTGCTTGGCAAGCGTCGACTTTCCTGATCCGTTATGGCCAAGAATCGCGATGAACTGTCCCGGCCTGACGTCCAGGGAAACGCCCCGGAGAGCAGTCTCGGAGAAGTCCACTTTCCCGTTCTCATCATAGTGGACATACTCGTAGGTAATGTCCGTCCCCTTTACGATCTCTGTCTGCATGATCCCTCTTCCTGCCTGATTTCACCCACAGATCCGGAACAAGCCAGCTTGCAGCATGGCTGTCGATGTCCGATTTGCCTGCGCACTCGTCAGGCAACATGTGTGCGGGTATAATCTGGCCTTTCCTCGCCTTTCATAAGCCTCTCACGAGACATCTCAAAGACGTCTATCAAGGGTTATGATGACACTTTTATTCTTTGCCGCAGCATCCTGAAAGAAGCGTTCTTTCCGCTCTGTGAATGGGAAAAGAAGCTGGATTCAAAGGGCAAATCAGGAAATATTATAGCATGATCAGACCTGATTGCAATGAAAACAGCCGCCTCCAGAATGGAAGCGGCTGTTTTACTCGTGCTCCAAAGAATCTGCCATGCCAAAATCAGGCGGAGGGGATTCTTCCGTAGATCTCAGTCAGGCGCAGGATCTTCGCGGCGAGTGCCTCTGTAAACTCCCCCTCCCGCATCCTCCAGCACCAGTTTCCGCCCAGGGTGGAGGGCTTGTTCATGCGGGCCCAGGCACCAAGGCAGAGGTAATCCTGCATGGGAATCACGCAGGTGTCAGAGACGGAGGATAAAGCCAGGCGAATGAAAGCCCAGCATTTCTCCTCCCTTGAAAGGCCATGGAGGCCCAGGTAGTCATCCGCGAGTTTCCGGTCTCCCTCGGAGAGCTCATCATACCAGGCATCCAGTGTCTGGTTGTCATGGGTCCCGGTATAGACGACGGTATTTGTCGTATAGCGGAAAGGAAAATAATCCCCCGCGTCCCGGGAATCAAAAGCGAACTCGATGAGCTTCATGCCCGGGAATCCCGAGTCTTCCACCAGCTGCCGCACGGAATCGGTCAAAAAGCCCAGATCCTCCGCAATGATCGAACGGCTCGTGACATTCGGGTTCTCCCTGAGCGCTTCAAAGAGACGCATGCCCGGGCCCGTCTCCCAATGCCCGCGGGAAGCGTCCTTGTCCCCCGCCGGGATTGAATAGTAGGACTCAAAGCCCCGGAAATGGTCAATCCTCGCCACATCGTACAGGGTGAGCGCGTGTTCCATCCGTTTCTTCCACCAGGCAAAGCCGCTTCTCTCATGTTCCGGCCAGTCATAGAGGGGATTTCCCCAGAGCTGCCCAGTGGCGGAGAAAGCATCTGGCGGGCATCCGGCCACCGAGATCATCCGCTCATCCGCGTCAAACTGAAAGAGTTCCGGATGAGACCAGGCATCGGCGCTGTCTGAGGCGACATAGATCGGGAGATCCCCAATGATCTCAATCCCCTTGCTGTTCGCGTATTTCTTCAGATCTGTCCACTCCAGGCAGAACTCATACTGAAGGAATTTATAGAAACGGATCTCCTCCGCATGTTCCCGGGAGAAAGCCTCCAGGGCACTCTTCTCCCTGATTCTCAGCCCCTCCTCCCACTCATGCCAGCTCCTGCCCCCCTGAAAGCCCTTGATCGAGCAGAAAAGGGCATAATCATCCAGCCAGTCCGTGTTCCGCGCGTAGATCTCCTGGAAGCGCGGATCTGACTCAAAATCCCCGGCTCGGGAAAAGGCTGTGCGGAGGATCCGCCATCGGTTCCTGTAAAGCTTTTCGTAGTCGACACGTTCCGGATGATCCTGCCCGAAATCGACGCCGGAGAGCTCCTCCGGGAGGAGAAGTCCCTTCTCCAGCAAGGTATCCAGATCGATAAAGTAAGGATTTCCCGCTGTTGCGGAGAACGCCTGGTAGGGAGAATCCCCGTATCCCGTCTGCCCGAGCGGCAGGATCTGCCAGTAGTGCTGGCCTGCCAGGGCAAGCAGATCAACAACCTCCCTCGCCTCCTTTGAAAACGTCCCGATGCCGTAGGGCGATGGAAGGGAGGAGATCGGTAAAAGAATGCCTGCGGATCTCATAAATTGCTCCTCTTTGCGGGCTGTCCTGAGACTGTCCGCTCCAAAACAGAGACCGGGGGCAGAAGCCCCCGGGTTCCTCCCGGGAATCATCCCGGTGCATTTTTAACTACTGAAAATCATCTTAGCATAGGGAAGACGTCTGTACAAGACATCCGTGAGCGTGAAAATCCGCGAAAAACAGACGCGAATGGGCATATATACCGGAGGATCCTGGGATCTGCCGCAGGGGGTGTACCGATAAATTTTTGGTATTTACACAGTGATGTTGAATCTGGTATAATCGTCTCCGAAAGGAGAGATTTATATGAGTGATCCAAAGACACGGGACTC
>CADBUA010000630.1 GCA_902797665.1 uncultured Lachnospiraceae bacterium
CTCGTTCTTTTACGATCTACAGTTCTTTTCGATTATTGCCAGCCGTATTCGTCTCCCATGCTCAATTCTAGTGAGAAGAGGATCTAAAGTCAAGCATCTGATAATGCATTGTGAGCATATTATAAATATAAATTATAGGAATAAGCTAATTTTTACATGTCAAAAGCAAAAATAACAGCCGCCGATCCCTGCGGTGGCTGCTGTCAAATGACCTTCTCTGAACCTTCAGGCGCAATCAAAATGCATATCTTTGCATTGCAGATGGATGAATCAATCACCCGATCCTGCGGATATCCCTGCGTGTTTTCCGGCGGTCCAGCCACTGGACCAGGCCCACTGCAGGTTGTAGCCCCCGCAGGGACCGTCAAGATCCAGGAGCTCGCCTGCCAGATAAAGCCCCTGAAGGGCGCTCCTCTCCGCCTCGAGGGAAAGGGGGTTCAGCTCGGAGAGAGAAACCCCGCCGGCGCACACCTGGCAGCTGTCAAAGCCCCGGACAGATAAAGCTTTGAGCCGGAGCGCCTTCAGGGCGCGGCTGATGCTCTGAAAATCCGCCTCCGTCAGAGATCCGCTATTCCTGAGCGAGAGACTTTCCGGAAGCGTAGAGAGGACCACCGGGATCATCAGCGCCGGGAGAAAGCCCAGAAGAAGCTCTTCGACGGTAAGGTCCAGGTTCCGGGAGGAAAGCTTTCTCAGGGAACTGCTGAGCTCCTCTCGATTCAGAGCCGGCAGCAGGTCCAGGCTGAGCTCCACATCCTGTCCCCTGGAAAGGGCCCTTGTCACGGTCTGGCTGACCTGGAAGGTGACAATGCCGGAGAGATCACTCTGGGTCCACTGGATCTGCCCACTGTCTTCAGCGAGAAGTCTTCCGGCAGAGAAGGCGCTGACTTTTGCGTTCATTCGAAGGCCCGCCAGAGAGGATAACAGGTCCATACTCTCTGCACCCTTCTGCCTGCCCCTGCCCTTCTTTTTCTTTCGGGGCAGGGATTCTGCCTGGACACGGACTGCCCTGCTCTTCTGCCCGATCAGGGAGCAGCGGATGCCCGTGAGGGAGGGCAAAGGCTCAACCAGGGAAAGACCAAGCTTCCTGGCCAGGAGATAGCCGCTCCCATCTGATCCCGTCAGAGGGGAGGCACTGGAGCCTGCTGCCAGGATGACGGACCTGGCGGAGAATGCTCCCCTTTCCGTCTCAGCCAGCCATATCCCTCCATGCTGGGGAGAAGTCCTCCTTCTGAGGGAGAGAACCTTTTCCTGGAAATGAATCTCAACATGAAGGCGTCTCAGTTCCAGAAGCAGGAGCTTTAGAACACTCCTGCTCTGCCCGGTGGAGGGATACACATAGCTTCTATGCTCCACCATGGTCTGAAGACCGATCCCGTGAAAAAAGTTCAGCGTATCCGTCACAGAGAACTGGGAGAAGACCGAGTCTGTGATCTTCTTTCTTCGCTCTTCATCCTCCGAGAGGTAAAGATGGTCCGGGTCAAAATCCAGGTTCGTGAGATTGCAGCGGGAGTTTCCAGTAAGGAGAAGCTTTTTCCCGGGTTTCTCCCCTCCTTCCAGGATCCCTGTAATGGCACCGGTCCGGGCAGCGGAGATAGCCGCCATCATCCCGGATGCTCCACATCCGATTACCAATACATCCAGCATCTTTCCCTCCCGGTAAACAGTCTTTGGCAGCAGGCCATGCCAAGGCAGCACCTTCAAGGCCATTGATCCTTCTGAGATCGCTCAGAAATTCAGGGATCTGCCTGGAGATTGCCTGTCTGATCTGCCTTCTTTCTTTTCCTTCGATTCGTATTGTAGCAAAACAGACGGTGAATTCAATTCCCCTGCGTCTGCTGAGCCTGTGGCTGGAAAGGCCGGGGGATTGAGAGGCAGAGACCATTGGCTCGCTATAGGTCTGATTCCAGATTTAGAATTTCGCAGCTGTCCAGACGCAGGCTCCTTCAGGCATTCGGCCGGGCTGAGGCTCCTCAGCCCGCATTCAATCTGCGCCAGGCCTTTGCTTGTGAACTGTATGACCTCGCTTTGCGCGGCAAGTGCCCTTCTCTTCCCTCAGATTCCTCTTTTACCGCGTCCAGGGAGCAGAAAAGCCAGAGGGCTTTCCCTCTGGCTTCGGTCTATTTGCGCGATATTTTATCAAGCATATGATCAATATTGCATTCTCTGGATAAAATACTTCGCATCATGTACAATTCACAATATTCAATACACAACGGTTTTTATATAAGAATTCCGTGTGTCCATAGTTGCCTGCCACAATATGATTCTATTATGTTTCTATTGCATGTCACGGATATGCTGTCAGAAATCAGCGTAGCTGTCCCGTCAGAGGCGCCTTCAGGCATTCGGCCAGGCTGAGGCTCCTCAGCCCGCATGGAAAGCGCGTCCGGCCTTTGCCTTTGAACTGTACTGCCTCGCTTGGCGACAAGTGACCAAAGCGGACTGGCAGCTGAAAATCAGCTTCCATACGCCAGTCCATCCTGCACGTATTTTCTGTCACTTCCAGCAGCTCAGCGTCTCCGGATCAAGGCCGATATCCGCAGCATGGAACACCGGGTCTTTCCCCTCCTGTCTCTTCTTTTCATAGTC
>CADBUA010000631.1 GCA_902797665.1 uncultured Lachnospiraceae bacterium
AAAGTATGCTGCGCCTAGTTCTTCAGCCCAATGAAGAGAAGTGCGATCTCATCCGCAGAGATCGGGATCCGGGAGCGCGGCATGAAAAAGGACAGAAAAAACAGCATCTCAATCATCTGAATCACCCACCAGATCCACAGATACAAAAACAGCGACAGGAACGGTCTCAGCGGCTTGTGTTCATTCATCGTTTCACCAATCCGTCTCTCCAGGGCCAGTCAGCTGGCGCGGGAGGAAACTACTATATGCCGGAAGTATCAGAATCTGCCAGGACTCCTCCTGGGTGATGCCCGCTCGCGCCAATCTGGTCACAATTTCTCGCGCTTGCGGGTATATCTTATCACAGGAGTGATGGTTCTCCAAACTTTTTCAGTTTCATTAATGATCGATAAAGTTCAGATCTTTATTTTTCGCTCAATGCATAATAAATACAATCTTCCAGTCAGCTTTGTGCGCTATGCGCCGAGGGTGGCAATGCAGGGCAAAAGCCAGGCCGCATTCAACGCGGCCGCAGGAGCCTCAGCCCGGCCTCGCATCTGAAGGTGCCTGCGGCTTTGCAGCTACGATTCATGTATCTCCATCGGCAGCCTGTCCGGATCTTTGAAAAAGGTCATGGGCTTGTTGCTACGGACATCGAAACGAACCAGCTCACAGGGGATGCCGAGAGCTTCCAGCTCCGCTAGTGTGTCTGCCACGGATGGCACATTGAAAGATCAATGCGGCAAGATGTAGGCTTCTGGATTCCTTCTGCGCTCTGGCCTGTCCTTCATGATGAACAGCTCCAGCTCGCTGGTCCCGTTGATCGCCAGATTGCAGAGGGTTACCAATACGCCCCCAGTGAGAGGCAAGTAGTCCTCTGTATTGCTCATGCGAAGGAAAACCCGCGGGATGTCGCCTCATGCAGGATACTTCCTGCATGAGGCGCAAACAGGGATGTTCGATGCAGGGAGGGGATTTTACTCTGAAAAAGAAACAGGCCAGAGCATTGCGACTCTGGCCTGTTTCTGTAAGCAGACTTTATCAAAAGGCAAGATGATGTTTTTCGAGACTCTGAAGAAGCTTCTCTGATGGTACGGGCTTTCCGGAGCTCCCCTGCCGAATCACACGTGTCAGTAAGCTGGCTTTCACAAACGCCTGTTCTCCGGCATCCGGGAAGCGGATGCTGAATCATTCATTTAGTCGTCTGACGACTGCCTCCCAGAGCCTCCTCCACGGAGGTCCTCCAGTCCACTTCTGTGTAAGAGGATCCCACAAGCTCCCCGATCCCGGAAAAAGGAAGATAGAGATTGAAGGAGTGGACAACATGTTTCTCAGAATCCGCGTAGAAAACACTGACCAGGTCCGATTTTGCCGGAACCGAGAGGGACTCATACTGGACAAACCAGTAGACCAGATACTCCCGGCTGGGATCGCCCCCCGTATTGACATACTTTGCCCGCTCCCCGGATGCCTGGTACAGATCTTTGGGGATAAAGCTTTCAAACTGCAAAATCGCCTCGTCGATATCGACATCTCCGCCGATGTTCTGGTAGTCGATGTCAACGTAGTAGATCTCCTCCGCCCCGGTCTCCGGGTCCATTGCGCCTCCATTAAACCAGAGGGTACCAAACTCGGGGGCTTGTCCGGGGTCCATCTCTTCATACTCCTGCCAGCTGGTGACCAGAACTGCTCCTTTCGGGGCATTCCGCCAGAAGGAGCGGGCACTCTCCAGAGTGTCCCGGATCATTGGGTGCTTCTCCGCTGTCACAAGGTCCAGGTTTGTCTCAAACGTAGACGGTGCTTCTGCTGCCCATGTTTTCCAACTGAAGGAAAAGAAAATCAGGAGAAAAACAAGCATTCGGGCAGTGCGCTGCAGACAGATGCCATATCCCAGAAAGCGCCATCGCATCCTCCGCACTGCTTCTTCTTTCTGATTCATACTCCCCCCATACCCTTTTCCAGCGAGAACCATTCGGATCTGCCAGCTGCCTCACCGATCCTGGACTACAGTCCAGAAAGGCCTTGCACGGCAGGTTTATGCTGCGCACTGCCAGCAGTCTGGAGTCCTGCATGCCCGCTTGCGCCAATTCCCTGGCAGAT
>CADBUA010000632.1 GCA_902797665.1 uncultured Lachnospiraceae bacterium
CTGACTTTACTCACTTCTTTTCATATACGCCATGTGTTTTTCTATTCTGATGCACAAAGCACATCAAATGAAACTACTTTTTGGATCCATATATTCTATTTAATCCACTTAATCAAACAATCATACAATCAAACAACACCTGCCTGCCCAGTCCCAGGCGCCTGCAGGCATTTGGCCGGGCACAGGCTCCTGCTGCCTGCTGCCATATGCGTCCGCCTTTTGATTTTGTCCTGTCTATCTTTTCGCGCTCAGCGCAAGGAGCGCAAAGCGGACTGGACAAGCAGCTCCATTCTTCCATCTCAGCATGCAAACTGCGTCGAAATTCCAGCAATTCCCGGAGGGTTCCTTCTTTCCGCCCTCCGCTTTGCTAAGATACATGAAGCACCTGATCTTTCGGATCTGCCTGACCTGGAGGGTCAGATGGATCAGAGATCAGATAGGGCCGGAAGATCCGAAAAGATGGATTATGCTTGCAACTGAGGGAGGATGAACATGATGAGATTCAAGAGACTGGCGGTGCTTTGCCTCTCGTCTGCTCTGGCCATGTGCCTTGCAGGAAGCGCTGAGGCAGCGAAAAAGAAAGCGGAACCCGAGGAGTATCCGCTGTTCACGATTCTGGAGACGACAGGGCACGCATACAAGCTTCAGGATGACAGCTATGAGGCGACGGACACAAAGGGCGGATACCGGCATTATATCTGCGAAGACTGCGGGGATGAATACTCCTATGAGACGGATCCTTTGGTCTACACGACCAATCCGAAGACCGGAGAAGCGGTGGACCAGAAGGGAGCTCACAACCCGATTCTTCCCTTCTACGAGCACATGCCGGATGGAGAACCCCAGGTTTTCTGGTCGAAGGCGGATGAAGAGTGGCGCGTCTACATCTACGGCTCACACGATGTGACCGGGGACGCGATGTGCTACACCGACTATGTGACCTGGTCCGCCCCAGTCTATGATCTCAGTGACTGGAGGGATGAAGGCGTGATCCTGGACATCTCTGAGGGAGACCCTTACGGCGGAAAGAAGCTGTACGCGCCGGATGTCGCCTACGACCTACAGACAGATACTTACTTCCAGGCGGCAAATGAGGCCTTCAGTACGATCGTTCTCCGCGTCGCGGACAACCCGGCCGGTCCATGGGACCAGAAGCAGGCTTACTGGGTAACCTCTTTCAAAAAGGCTTATGACCCCTCCGTTTACATTGAGGACGGAGTCATCTATGTCGCGGGTGCCTGCCGCAGGGACGAGGAAATCATCGGGAATCCCGAGGTCTTTCAGGCACTGACGGATGATGGGTTTACCTCCGGCTCAGGCCAGATCTGCGGAATCTATCAGCTGAAGGCGGACCCGCAGGATGGGGACGGCATTGAGAAGGTCAGTTTCATGCCGAATGACAACAGAATCTACACACCGATTTACGAGGGCGCATCTCTCTTTGGCTGGTGTGAAGACCTTGGAGTTTACCTCTTCCTCTATGTCGGAAATGAGCAGGGAGCGGATGGGACAACCTACAATTCCGGGATCGGCTACATGTGGACAGAAGACCTGATGAACGGTCCATGGCATTACGGAGACAATGGCATTGAAAACGATGTCCCGGAGGGCGTTGAGCAGACACTGATCGGCGGCTATGGAAACATCATCTCCGACACCAGTGGGAGAATCTATCGGGACCCTGAGACCGGAGAGATGACTTTCCGGGATTTCCCGACCTACCTGCATGGCAACAACCATGGAAGCATGGAGAAGATCAATGGGAACTGGTACTTTAATGGCCATCGGCAGACCAATGGCAACACCTTCTCCAGGGAAGCGGTGATGGGGAAGCTGGGCCTTGCGAAGAAAGAAGAGACTGGAGAGCCAGTCATCACGCCCATGGAGTTCACCTCCTCCGGGCCGTCAGACAGCCTGGATGCCTATAAAGTCCAGGAAGCCCGGTTCACCAACTACCTCCTCGCATCGGAGGATAGCCCGGCGGCGGCTGTGGAAGAGACCAATCCAGCGCACAGTCAGATTGAGGAGGGCATTTCGCCTTATGTTGCAGCCTCAAGGGACAAAGAGGCCACCCATGCCTCCCCAATCACAAACCTGCAGAAGGGAAACATTGCAGGCTTCCAGTACCTGGATTTTGGTCCGGATGAGCGGAATGTGACCTTGAAGATGCTGATCTCAAAGCCGGACGGAGCAGTTGACGGCTCCGCGGACATCTACCTCGACGCTCCCTCAGAGGAGGCTGGCGGGAAAAAGATCGGGACGATCTCCCTGGCTGCCTCTGATCTCTCAGAGGAGACCGAAGAGGGCGGGGGCGCCCTCTGGTCCTGGGCCAGCGGCGCTGTGGATGAGCCGGTATCCGGCGTCCATGGGCTCTTCCTGGTCTTTTCCGGTGAGGAGAGCGGGCAGATCTGCATGTTTGACCAGTTTGTATTTGAATAAGGGATCCCATTCAGAAGCATTCAAAGATCCCAGAGCATCAGGATGACAGGCCGGGTCCTCGTGTACCCTGAACGAATGTATTAGAAAATCCACAGAAGGCAGGTGCTGGAGGATTCCCGCACCTGCCATTTTCTATAGACAGCCCCTCGATTTCCTGGTATATCTATAGGGTAAATGGAGAATATAGGAAAGATAGGAAAACCCTGTAATGCGGGCCGATGTCAGTTGGACAGGCCGGGATACGGGTGTATAATGACTCCTGCATATCAACAGGTAAGTACTTGGGGAGGATTCAAGATGAGAGGGAAGAGAAGGAATCTTCTTGTTTTGATGCTGACTTTGGTCCTGACGCTTCAACTGTTCTCGCCAGGAGCAGCTGCTCAGACTGCCGCGCTTAGCGAGAAGAAAGTGGAGCTTTTGTCCGGGGATCAGTTCAGACTGCGTGTGATCGGGAAGTTCGCTGATGTGACCTGGACCACGTCCAACGAAAAGGTGGCAAAGGTCACAGAAAAGGGTCTGGTGACCGGAATCTCAGCCGGCAAGGCAGTGATTACGGCAGAACTTGGCGGGCAGTCCTATACCTGCAGGGTGAAGGTGAGCGGCGTCTATGCTTTATCAGAGACGGATGAAGATGGGGTAAGCAGACTGTATGTGGGAGACCGTCTGAAACTCCGCTCGAACATCGAGAATGCGAAATGGTACAGCACGAGGCCGAATGTCCTGAAAATCAGCAAAAAGGGCACGGCTCTGGCGATGAGTCCGGGATACGCCAAGGTGATCGTGAAAAACGGAAGTCAGAGAGCCTGGATGGAGATCAGAGTAATGGAAAAGCCCGCGCCGCAGGCAGAGACGGAGACTGAGAC
>CADBUA010000633.1 GCA_902797665.1 uncultured Lachnospiraceae bacterium
AATCCATTCCGAATGCATCTATTTACTGCAGCCCAGTTCCAAGATACTCTGCAACGTTGGAAGCGTCGACAATGGTCGGGACCGGATGAAGCTCGCTCTCGTAATCCGCGCCGGTCAGGATCGCGTATGCGGTCTCGATGCCCTCAGGAGCATTGGTCGGGTAGATGATGGAGAAAGCCATCTCGCCGTCGTCAACCAGCTTGAAAGCAGCGTCTTCACCGTCCATACCGCAGACAAGGATGCCTTCCTGATCACGGCCGGCTGCCTTCAGTGTCTCGCAGACGCCTTCAGCCATCGGATCGTTATGGCAGTAGATTGCCTGGATCTCGCCTTCACCGTACTTCTGAAGCATATCCTCGATGTAGGCAGCAGCATCAGCTGTGCTGTAGTCGCAGTCCTGAGAGTCAACGATCTTCATATCCGGGTACTTCTCAAGCTCTTCCTCGAAACCGGACTGGCGGTCAATGGTAGCGGAAGCGCCGGAGGTGCCGCAGCACTGAATGATGTTGCCCTTGCCGCCCATCATCTCAGCCAGCTTGTCAGCAGCCATGACGCCCATGGACTTGTTGTCGGCGCCGATGAAAGCGGTGACTTCACACTCAACGTTTCTGTCCAGGGAAACAACCGGGATGCCTGCATCCAGGGCAGCCTGAACGGCATCGGTCAGACCATCGGAAGTCAGCGGGGAGATCAGAATCAGGTCCACGCCGTCAGCAATCAGATCCTCAACGTTCTGGGACTGTCTGGCAGCATCGCCCTGGCCATCGGTCTCGATGAATTCAAGGTTCGGGAAATTCTCTTTCGCGTAATCGATGTTCTGCTGAAGTACCGCGATGGAATAAGCCGCATCCGTTGCTCTCTGGGAGACACCGATGGTGAAAGCCTCATCTCCGGACTCCGGAAGCACTACAGATGCTTCTGCCTCAGTAGACGCCTCCTCCGCGAAGGACGCGAAGGTGAAGGTCATAGAAAATGCCATTGTCATTCCCATAGCAGCGCCAAAGATCTTCTTGAGGTTTTTGTTCATGATGTTTTCCTTTCTAAAATATGTGCTTATGTTAAATAACATTTTATTAACCAATCTGCGGGTTTCTCTATCCCTAAGGCCTTCCGGCCGTAAAGATCTCAGCTGCGTCTTCTGATGGTTCCCAGAAGAACGGCGATGATGATGATTAAGCCTTCCACGATCTGCTGCATGTAGGAGTTGACACCCACCAGGTTCATGATGTTGGACAGAAAGCCCAGAAGGCAGCAGCCGATCAGGGTCCCGATGATGCTTCCCTCTCCACCTGCGGCGGAGCATCCGCCGATGTAGCAGCGGGCCAGCGCGTTCAGTTCATAGCCGTTGCCTGCGGTCGGATCCGCGGAGGAGAGCTTGGAGGTCAGGACGATGGCCGCGATCGCGGATGCCGCGCCAGTCATGACAAAGCTGATCAGGAGGGTCTTATTGACGTTGACGCCATTCAGTCTTGCCGCCTCGCGGTTATCACCAACCGCGTAAATGTTACGGCCGAAGCTTGTGTAGCGCAGCATGTACCAGCCAGCCAGAAGCATGGCCGCGAAGATGAAGATCGGGAACGGAATACCGAAGAGGTAGCCCTGCCCGATGAACTTGATGTTGGTCTCCGTGTTTCTCCAGTTCTGGGGAGCACCGTTGGACAGATACAGGGCAATACCGCGGATGGCAGTCATCGTGCCCAGGGTCATGATGAAAGGCGGAAGTTTTCCTTTTGTGACGCCGAGACCGTTCAGAACACCGAACAGGGCGCCGATGAGAAGTCCTGCACAAATGGCGATCACCGGATGCATCCCGGCTTTCAGGATCTGGGCAACGACAATCCCGATCACTGCCACCTGAGAGCCTACGGACAGGTCCACGCCACCGGTGATGACCACAAAGGTCATGGCCAGGGCGATAATGCCATCGATGGAGATCTGCCTCGCCACGTTAACCATGTTGTTGAGGGTGAAGAACTTATCGGAGACAAAGGTCCCGATGATGAACATGATGATCGTCGCGATCAAAACTCCGCCTTTGGTAAGAAATTTCATGAAACTGCTGCCTGCATTTGATTTTTCCTGTGCCATGGCAAAAGATTCCTCCTTTGGATAACAACTATCACTGATCCGGTCTGAGATGCAGTGAATGCTGTCCTTCCGCATCTCCTTCACAGCCTGTATTCTAGGGAAAAGGCCTGCCTGATTCATCTGAACTTTGTCACAACTTGAGAATGCACTTTGTCACGGTTTTTTCCCGGATTTGATGACAAATGTCATCAACACGCAGGAGAGACAAAGCAGCAGAAAAATGATTCGTATGAGTGTGATTACCGTTTATATATTTTTATATATATCTATTCAGTCGTCTCTGGAATTGCTTTAACATAATATAATTGGTATATGTGTCTATATGGTGTCATGGTGAACCAGCTTTCACGAATGATATCCAGTTTGCGCTTATGAATGTCCATCGAAGATGCTATTTGAGAAAATCCAATGTGCAAAGCAGAGCGCTGTAAGATAGCCAGGAAAAGTGCATAGCTCCTGAAAAAGCAATAAAAAAAGCCCGGTCTTTTCAGACCAGGCCGAGCTCTTTCAAAGCATGGGCGATTCCGTCGTGTTCATTGTCCAGGGTGTGATGTGGAAATTCATGGCGCAGATCCTCCGGGGCGTTGGCCATCAGCACCGCTTTTCCCGCGGTGAGAAGCATCTCCCTGTCATTGTAATTGTCCCCAAAGGCCAGGGCGTCTCCAGCAGAAATCCCATAGATCCCGCAAACCTTTTCCAGCGCGAGGCCCTTGTGAATCCCCTCCGCGCAGATCTCCAAAAGGTATGGGGAGGATTTCACAATGGAGAGATGAGGGAAGGCCTCTTTCAGTTTTCTCTCCAACCCCAGAATGCCTTCCGGTCCTCCACTGCACATGATCTTGTGGATGCGGTCCCCGGATACGGAGGAGAGATCCCCCTCTCTGGAGCGGGCTTTGACCATCCGCTCCTCGTGCAGAATTCTCGGGTCCTTTCGGCTCTTCACAAACCAGTCCTCAAAAGAATAGAGGCACCAGGCGAGAGAAAGAGAGGAACGCATCTCCCGGTTCCAGTCCTCCACCGCCTCAAGGACGCACCCGGCGGTCTCCTTCGAAAAGCCCTGCTCCCAGAGGACCGTACGCTTCTCATCCAGGATCAGTCCACCTGAAAAGCAGATGATGGGGCCTGGAAGCCCCAGCTCCTCCTGGATCGGATAGATCCCTGTCGGCCCTCTCGAGGAGGCAATCACAAAGGAGATCCCTATTTCTGCGAGATCATGTATGGCAGCCCTGGTCTTTGGCGTGATGCGCTTTTTCTCATTCAAAAGTGTCCCGTCCGCATCGGAAAACACAATCCTCACTCTCATAAGACAAAGCTCCCCCTCCAGCTATATCGTTCCTAAAGGCCGCAGATGCCTGATCCGCACA
>CADBUA010000634.1 GCA_902797665.1 uncultured Lachnospiraceae bacterium
TTCTCCTCCATATATACCAGGAAACACTCGGCCTTGCCACATCTGTGGGGGCAAATGCCCTCCCACATCCCCATCAAAAGCCTCCGGTCATGCTGATCTTTCCTGTACTGTCCATCAGGCAAATGCTGTTGCGCCTTTTCTTGGCCCGAACCTGCAGCTGCTCCACCCGATGCACGAAGTCCGTAATCGTCTCTCCCTCATAGAGATACTCTGCGAGACCGGCGCTGATGGTCGCCTTCCGGTACCTTGAAGTCATCACTGAGCCGAACTCAATCGCCGCCTTCCGGATCTCAACACCCGCCTCCGTGGTGGTAAAACCCGGAAAAAGCACTGAGAACGCGTCCCCGTTGTAGCGGAAGGCCAAAGCCTCCGGGATACCGTCCAGAATCTCCGCCAGAAGACAGATGGTGTCGTCCCCGACTTTGCGCCCATAGGTGTCATTGATGATCCGGAACTGGTCGATGTTGATCATGGCCAGGCAGCAGGGCATGATCCGCTCATTCTTGAGAATGACGTCCAGCTCCAGGCGAAAGGATTCCCGGCTTCTGAGGCCGGTCATAGAATCCGCCATGGCCTTTCTGACGTAATCATTGCGATCTGACTCTTCCGACCCATAAAAACCGTAAAAGCGCTGCAGGGTCTTGCCGTAGGAGAGGACAAGCACATAAATCAGAAAAAGGCAGAGAATGGAGATGAAGAAGTTGCTCTCCGCCTCTATGGAGGAAAACACCCGGTTTCCCACATCTTTGTCCCATTCGAAAAAGAGATCTGAGATCAGCTTTCCGATGAGGCAGATCCCAAAAGCTGCGCTGGTGATCTGAATGTCGCCGTAGAAACCGGCGCACAGAATGACAGCGGCAAATCCGATGAAGATGGCCGGAAACACGCTGTGGACCGTGTAGGCATTGATCACGATCTCCGCCAGCAGAGCAGAGGCGAGCATCGCGTTATTGCGGCTTGAGAGCCGGCTCCTTAAAAGCTGCGCGCCCAGGTACAGGATGACGTTCACCCCGGTGGGAATGAAAAAATAGCGCACCAGAAACCCATCCCTGCCCACGCCAAAACTCCCCGACCAGCCGGCCAGTGTCGAGATGATAAGTTCCAGTAAACCGATCAGAACGACCAGAAGAAGACTGAATCGAAAGATAGAATCTGTCCATTGATCCGCGATCGGAAGGTTCTTTCTCTGGAAGATCTCCGATTCTTTTGACACTTTCTTTCCGCTGTTTTTCGTCATCGCTTCTCTCCCGGCGTATCTCCTCATGATGCCAGCTGCGCACCTCAGAAACCAAACTCCATAGAAGATAGAAGGCGGGATTTGCTGCCCCGCAGAAAATACGGAAGCCGACATCCGATGCGCTGCCGGGACCTTCAGGGCTGACACCTCTCTTTACAGTATCTGCCCGCTTTCGCCGCTTTTCAGATTCTTACGCTCGGAGTATCACGCAGGATGAATGTTCCACTCAGGAAAGGTTTTTCCGGATTGTCAGGATATTGCTGCCGTCTTTGTACTCATAGAGGACCTCGTCCATGGATTTTTTAACCAGGAAGATGCCAAGCCCTCCAATCTGTCTCTGCTCCAGAGAGAGCGTTGTATCCGGATCCTTCCTCAAAAGAGGGTTGAAGGGAATACCCTGATCGATGAAGGTCACCTCCAGCCTTAACGGATCCTCCAGAATCTGCACCCGGACCACGGCGTCCCCCGTCTCCGGCCTGTAACTGTAGCTCGCGATGTTGGTGAAGATCTCATCCACAGCAACATCGATCTGCATCTCCGTCTTCATGGACACACCGACCCGCTCCAGTTCTTCGTTCACATAGTCCGTTACAACTGGAATATTGCTGATCAAAGCCCTAAATTTCTTCTCTTTCAGTTTGCCCATGATCGTTCTTTCCTCACTCATCCCCGGGATTTGGCGATCTCCAATCCAGTCTACCGGGAGTCGAAATGATCGGCCAGTCCAGAAACCGGCCCCAACGGGTATATTGAAAATCAGATCCTGGCCTCATTCTCTCCGGGATCGGCTCTACAGAATGTCTCTCTGGCGGCTCCACTCAATCCATGGATTAAAAAGGATTCCCTCGGGAAAGGAAAAAAACGGAAAACCGGATCTTTCCACCGCCCTTCTTCATTTTTTCAGAATGCGCAGAATGCGCAGTATCTTACGCCTCGTCATCTATTATATTCCCTCTCACCAGAGTCCGCAATCCTAACCCCGGCTCAATCCAGGCCTTTTATGTGCCTTTTATGCATCTTTTATTCGCCGAACATGTATCTTTTCCAGCTGTTCGGTCACAAGCGCCTTCCGGTTTGGGGACAGATGCCTCTCTGCATAATAAGAAATGAGCACCCGTGCTGCGCTTTCCCTCCACAGCTGCTTTTGCTGACGAGACTGCCTGCTTTTCCGTGCCTTTTCTGAAACTGCGAACTGAAA
>CADBUA010000635.1 GCA_902797665.1 uncultured Lachnospiraceae bacterium
AATGAAGAAGCGGATCTCTGAATGGTGCGGGAAACAGCCCCCCGCAGGGACAGAAAAGAGCGAACGCCTGTCCTGAGGAAAACGATGGAAAATCGATAAAAATAGAAAAATCGTAACTGTCCAGTCCGCTTTGGCCGCTTGTCGCCAGGCGAGGTCATACAGTTCAAGGGCAAAATACAGGGCAGAGAACAGGAAATAAAGACAGAACAGAGCACAAGAAAAGGACGGGCGCATATTCAACGCGGAGACAGGAGCCTGTGCTTTTAAAGCTGGAGATCAAAAAGACAAACAGAGGGTCCATAGGGATTCTGAAGGGGAAATACAGTGGAAAATGCGGAATCACTGCGCAGCAGACTGCGCTCAATCGACCATAAACCCTACCCGGCCTATAAGTCCCTGGCCGGGAGCTATCAGTTTCAGGGCTATGTACTGAACATCGAACACGTACAGGGGGACCCCTTCGCGGCGCCCTCCTCCCTCAGCGTATATGTACCGCTGCGGATAGCTGCCTTTCCGGAGGAATACTACAGCGACAGCACGAGAAGAACGGCGATGGAGGACTTCCTCCTCCGCGCTTTCGCCAGGAAGGCGGACGCTGTGAGCTTCCAGGCCAGAGGATCCGGGAAAAGCGGGATGTTCTCCGTGACGCACCCGGGACAGGAGGTCTATCCGAGAAGCTCCCTGGAGATCGGAAACGGAAGGATCACGGTCCGCTTTGAGGTCGGGTTCCCGGCGAATGGCCGCTCAATCAACGCGGGAGAGCTGGAGAAGATCCTCTTTAACCTGATTCCGCAGTCAGTGGGCTCTTCCCTCCTCTACACGACCGCACGCAGGGAAGAATTGAAGGCGGCGGTGGAGCTTTCCGTGGATCAGTGTGAGATCCGGAAGGCGCTCAGGGAGAGAAAACTTGCGGCCTTTGTGGCGGATGGCTCGATTCTTCCCCGGGAAAGCGGTGTCTCCGACCGGCCCATGAGGGGAGCAGTCCCGACCAGGTCTCCTGAAAATCTAAGAGTGGAGCTGGATCTTCCCTACCGGGGAACCGTCTCTGGACTCGGCATCCCGGTTGGCGTCACTCTGATTGCGGGCGGCGGATACCACGGAAAATCCACCCTTCTGGAGGCCCTGGAGCGGGGCGTCTACAATCACATCCTGGGAGATGGCCGGGAACTGGTCATCACAGATGATACGGCAGTCAAGCTCCGGGCGGAGGACGGGCGGAAGGTCACAGATGTGGACATCTCCCTGTTCATCCGGGACCTGCCTGTGAAAACCGATACGCGTCACTTTTCAACACTGGACGCCTCCGGGAGCACTTCGCAGGCTGCAGCTGTCATCGAAGGGATCGAAGCGGGGACGAAGCTCTTTCTGATTGACGAGGATACCTCCGCGACCAATCTGATGGTTCGGGATGAACTGATGCAGCGGGTGATTTCCCGCGCAGAAGAACCGATCATTCCCTATGCCTCCAGAGTCCGGGAGCTCTATGAGAAGGCAGGGATCTCCACGGTCCTGGTAATCGGCAGCAGCGGGTCCTACTTCGAGAAGGCGGACCTTGTCCTGCAGATGGACTGCTACCGGATCCGGGACATCACGGAGAAGGCCAGGGCGGCAGAATGCAGCTTTCGGCAGGAGATTTCAGGCAGCCTCTCCGGGCAGCCTGAGTTTCCGGACTTCCAGCTTCCTGAGATCAGGCGGACGATGCACTTGTCTTCCGGGGTCCAGATGCAGAAGTCCTACCGTGGAGATCATGTCTCTGAGCAGCGCCTCAAGATCAGGCAGATGGGAAAGACGGCCTTCACGGTCGGAAAGCAGAGCCTGGATCTTCGCTATGTGGAGCAGATCGTGGACGCTGAGCAGACCAGGACCCTGGCCTTCCTGGTGCGGGCGGCAGAGGAGCATTTCAGCGGCAGAGACGGGGTGGATATCTCCTCGGAGGAACTCTTCCGCTATCTCAGATCCCTCCTTCGGTCCGGCTTTGCCGGCATCGCTTCCGGAGAACGGAACGTCCCCTCAGGCCTTGCAATGGTAAGAATACAGGATGTCTGCGCCTGCTTTGACAGACTGTGACAGCTGCCCGCGGGCAGTTTCTTTCGGGGATGCGATATGCTGAAAGAGGAGCTTGCTTTTATGCGTTCCTATTCTTTCGGACGTTTTGAGATATTCCATTCTTTGCAGCTTTGTGCTATCATCTTTATAAATATGAGTTATCAGTGCCTCATCGGAAGAAGAGGCATGCGGGAGGCGGCGCTTTCTGAAGATCTGCCGGATGAGAGGCAGAGCAGAGAACAGCCAGGATTGCGGAAGAGGCGAGAAGCCAGAATCGAAAACAGTGACAGCTGGGAGCATGCGTAATCATGCCGAAGCATGAAAATGCTGCGGAATCCTCCATGCGGGAGCCGACGCGGATCTTTGCCATAGCCGCGCGTGAAGACTCTGCGGAACAATTGAAAGCAGGCAAAAACGGGCAAAGTAAGCAAAGTAAGAAAAGAGTAACTGTCCAGTCCGCTTTGCGCCTCGCCCCTTAAGGCGCCTGCGCCCTCACGGGCGTGAAACAGCTGGAGATACGCTGAACGGCTTTTTTCTTTCTGGCATTTCCGCGCAGGAAGCGATTGGCGCTGATGGGGCTTCGGCGCTGCTGTCCTCAGGAAGGGTTCGATTTTGGGAGAGCGGTTCAGACCGATGGGAAGGGAGGAGCATTTCAATGATTGACTATTCGGAAGGTACAGGAAAACAGTATCACATTCAGACAGCGGCAGGGGAAGTGGGCAGATATGTCCTTCTCCCGGGGGATCCGAAGCGCTGCGAAAAGATTGCTCAGCACTTCGACAATCCGGTCCTGGTTGCTGACAACCGGGAGTATGTGACCTACACAGGGACGTTGGACGGCCAGAAGGTCTCTGTCACCTCAACGGGCATCGGCGGCCCCTCCGCTGCGATTGCCATGGAGGAACTGAAGCGCTGCGGGGCGGACACCTTCCTTCGTGTTGGTACCTGCGGCGGGATGCAGATCCCTGTCAAGGGTGGGGATCTGGTGATCGCCACCGGCGCGATCCGCGCCGAGGGGACCTCCAGGGAGTATGCCCCCATTGAGTATCCGGCAGTCTCAGACTTTGACCTGGCGTTTGCCCTCCGGGAGGCTGCGGATCACCTGGGATTCAGCTCTCACATGGGCGTTGTCCAGTGTAAGGATTCCTTCTACGGACAGCATGAGCCGGAGCTGAAGCCGGTGGGATATGACCTTTTGAACAAATGGGATGCCTGGGTCAAGTGCGGCTGCCTCGCTTCTGAGATGGAGTCCGCGGCCCTGTTCATTGTTGGGAGCTGTCTCAGAGTCCGTGTGGGCACGGTGCTGCTCTGCATCGCCAACCAGGAGCGGGCGAAAGCCGGACTTCCGAATGAGCAGGTCCATGACACCAGCAGTGCCATCAAGACCGCCATCGAGGCCATCCGTATCCTGATGAGAAAGGACGGCTGAGTATGGAAGAGATCAGGGAGATCAGGGAGATTCATGAACTCTGCGAGAGGGCAGTGGAGATGCGTGCCTTTTCCTATACCCCCTACTCTCATTTCCGCGTGGGCGCGGCGCTGCTTACAGGGAGCGGGAAGGTCTATACGGGCTGCAACATCGAGTCAGCCTCCTTCACACCGACGATCTGCGCGGAGCGGACCGCCATCTTTAAGGCAGTCAGTGAGGGGGAGAAGGACTTTCTCGCGATCGCCATCGCCGGGGGACCGGAGGATGGGGAGATTCAGTACTGCCCGCCCTGTGGCGTCTGCCGGCAGGTGCTGGCGGAGTGGTGCAGCGCGGATTTTCGGATCTTCCTGGCCAGGTCGGCTGAGGATTACAGATCCTATACGCTGGATGAGATCATGCCCCTGCGCTTCGGTCCGGAAAATCTCAGATAGAAGACAGCCTCCATCCAGGCTGAGATGCTGGAGGGAGCCTCGCGAAGCTGAGAAAACAGAAAGCAGGGTTCTCAAGTCAGATAATAAAGAATAAAGAAAAAG
>CADBUA010000636.1 GCA_902797665.1 uncultured Lachnospiraceae bacterium
CCTGGAGGCCGTCAGCATCGGGGACGGCCCGGTGGATGCCTCCTTCCTGGCGCTGGAGAAGATCGCCGGCAAGCATTATGAGCTGGACGATTTCCAGATTCAGGCGGTCACGGAAGGGCATGAGGCCATGGGTGAGGCGGTGGTCAAGCTCCGCAGTGAGGGCAAGCTGTACTCCGGCCGGGGCATCTCCACAGATATCATCGGGTCCAGCATCTGGGCCTATATCAACGCGCTGAACAAGATCGTCTACGAGTCGGAGGAGTGAATCGATGAAGCTTTCTTTTTCCATGAGAGGTTGGGGCAGGTACTCCTTTGAGGAGCTCAAGGGGCTTGCCAGTGAGATGCGCTTTGACGGGATCGAGGTCTACAATCTCCACAAGTTCCCGGAACTGACCGGCAGGGGCTGCCCCTTTCACAAGTACAACGCTCAGGCGACAGCCCGGGATCTCAGAGCGGATGGGCTGGACATCCCGTTGATTGACACTTCACTGGATATCTCCACGGAAGCGGATCACATCGATACGGTCCGCATGCTGATCGATACGGCCTCCAGCATGTCGGTGCCCTATGTCTGTCTTGTCGCCCTGAAGGACAGCGAGGAAAGGGTCCGGGAGAACCTGAACATCCTCCTGCCTTATGCGGAGGAGAAGGGCGTTTCCATCCTGCTCAAGACCTCCGGGATCTTCTCGGATACCAGGAGACTTCGGGATCTGATGGATGACTACGCCTGTGATTCTCTTGGCGCCCTCTGGGATATTCATCATCCCTACCGGGACTTTGGAGAATGTCCATCTGACACCATCAAGAACCTGGGTGCCTATGTCAGGCATCTGCACATGCGGGACTCGGACGACAAGTACAGCTACAACCTGATCGGTGAGGGAAATATGCCCATCGGGGACTTCATCGCCGCCCTGTCTTCCATCGATTACGATGGCTTCATCTCCCTTGAGTGGAAGCCGGAGTGGATGGAAGATCTGACCGACCCGGAAATCATCTTCCCGCACTTTGTCAACTACATGAACCGTTTTGAGGATACCCGGGGGCTGAAGAAGTCCCTCTACCTCAATCATGACGGCAGCGGGCAGTATATCTGGAAGAAGGACGAACTGATCAACCTGACCTTCCCCCAGGTCCTGGACCGGGTGGTGGAGGAGTTCCCGAACCAGTACGCCTTCAAGTACACAACGCTGGACTATACCAGGACATACGAGGAGTTCCGGGAGGATGTCGACACCTTTGCCCGGAGCCTGGTCTCTCTGGGCGTGAAGGCGGGCTCCAAGGTGGCCATCTGGGCCACGAATGTCCCGGCCTGGTTCATCACCTTCTGGGCGACCACCAAGATCGGCGCCGTCCTGGTCACGGTCAATACGGCCTATAAGATTCACGAGGCGGAGTACCTGCTTCGCCAGTCGGACACCCACACCCTGGTCACGATCAAGGGGGCGCTGGACTCCGACTACGCGGGCATCATCAATGAGCTCTGCCCGGAGATCCGGGAGACAAAGCCGGGGCAGCCCCTGCACAGCAAGCGCCTGCCCTTCCTTCGGAATGTCATCACAGTGGATTTCCGAATGCCCGGCTGCCTCACCTTCGCCGAGGCCATGGAGCGGGCGGAGAGTGTGCCCATCGAGGAGATCCGCCGCATGTCCAGCCATGTGCGCCCCGGTGATGTCTGCAACATGCAGTACACCTCCGGAACCACCGGTTTCCCCAAGGGCGTCATGCTGACCCACTACAACGTGGTCAACAACGGAAAGTGCATCGGCGACCGTATGGGCCTCTCCACAGCGGACCGTATGATGATCCAGGTGCCCATGTTCCATTGCTTCGGCATGGTCCTCTCGATGACATCGTCGATCACCCACGGCGCGACCCTGTGCCCGCTTCCCTACTTCTCGGCCAAGACATCCCTGGCCTGCATCCGCCAGGAGCGGATCACCTGTTTCAACGGGGTGCCGACGATGTTCATCGCCATGTTCAACCACCCGGACTACCGGAAGACGGACTTTTCCCACATGCGGACCGGGATCATGGCGGGATCCGGCTGTCCGCCCGAACTCATGAAGCGGGCTGCCCAGCCGGATGAGATGAACATGACCGGAATTGTCTCTGTCTACGGGCAGACGGAGACCGCGCCGGGCAACACCATGTCTGCCTGGACAGACAGTCTGAAGGTCCGCACGGAGACGGTGGGCTACGACTTCCCCCATGTGCAGAACAAGATCGTGGACCCGGAGACCGGAAAAGAACTTCCCCCTGGACAGAACGGCGAGTTCCTGAGCCGGGGCTACAACACCATGAAGGGCTACTACAAGATGCCCGATGAGACCGCCAAAACCATCGATTCCGACGGCTGGCTCCATTCCGGAGATCTGGCCATGAAGGATGAGGAAGGAAATTATTACATCACCGGCCGCCTGAAGGACATGATCATCCGCGGCGGGGAGAACCTCTATCCCAAGGAGATTGAGGAGTTTATCTATACGCATCCGGATGTCCAGGACGTGCAGGTGATCGGCGTCCCCGACAAGAAGTATGGGGAGGAAGCCCTGGCTGCCATCATTTTGAAGCAGGGAAGGACTGTCAGTGAAGAGGAGATGCGGGAGTTCATCAGTAAGAGACTGGCCCGGCACAAGGTGCCGCGCTATATCAGCTTCGTGGATGGCTTCCCGATGAACGCGGCGGGGAAGATCCTGAAATACAAGATGCGGGAAGATGCGGTCCGGAAGCTGGGACTATAAAAAACGCAGTAACTGTCCAGTCCGTTTTGCGCACTTTGCGCAGAGCGAGGTCATACCTTCCAGAAGCAAAGGCTGGGCGCAGATGGCGCACATTGAATGCGGGCGTAGGAGCCTGCGCCCGGCCTCGTACCTGGACAGCTGCAAATCGCATAAAAAGACCCGCGGGCAGCCTGTCCGCGGGATTCTTTGCGCGGCCAGAAGACCGACGCAGATTCCTATATAGAAACTAAAGGGTATGGGTGTGCATAAGAGGAGGAATAATGGGAAAATATGCGATGGTTGACGGGAATGGCGCCTGCGCCAATACCGCCTATGAATTCACGGAAAGCGCCGCGATCTATCCGATCACGCCTTCCTCACCGATGGCGGGGATGACGGACAAGTGGAGCGCTGGCGGCCGCCTGAACATGTTTGGGCAGCGGGTGAAGCTGGTGGAGATGCAGTCGGAGGCCGGGGCGGCCGCCGCGGTCCACGGGGCTCTGCAGGCCGGAGGCCTGGCTGTCAGCTTTACCTCCAGCCAGGGGCTCATGCTGATGATTCCGGTGCTCTACCGGATCGCCGGTGAGCGTCTGCCGGGGGTCATCCATGTGGCTTCCCGCACAGTTGGGACACACGCGATGAGTATTTTTGGGGACCATTCCGATGTCATGGCGGTCCGTCAGACTGGTTTTGCCCTTCTCTCATCCGGCTCTGTCCAGGAGGCGGCGGATCTGTCCGCGGTGGCTCATCTGTCGGCAGTCAAGGGGAGTGTTCCCTTCCTGCACTTTTTTGACGGTTTCAGGACCTCCCATGAGCTCTCCCGGATTGAGATGCCGGACCTGAAGGCCCTCTCCGGCCTCATGGATCAGGAAGCCCTGGCCCGCTTCCGGGCCCATGCCCTGAATCCGGAGCATCCCATGCTTCGCGCCACGGTTCAGAACGGCGACGTCTACTTCCAGGTCCGGGAGGCCTCCAATGGTCTTTACAACGATCTGCCGGGCATTGTCCAGGACTACATGGACAAGGCGGCAGAGATCACCGGACACAGCTACCATCTCTTTGACTACTACGGCGATCCTGAGGCTCAGGATGTCGTCATCGCCATGGGCAGTGTCTCCGGGACCATCCAGGAGACGGTGGACGCTTTGAACGCCCAGGGGCAGAAGACCGGTTTTCTGCAGGTTCATCTCTACCGGCCTTTCTCGGCAGAGCATTTCCTCAAGGCCCTCCCGGAGACGGTAGAGCGCATTGCGGTGCTCGACCGCACCAAGGAGATGGGCTCTGTCGGCGAGCCGCTCTATCTCGACGTCACAGGCGTGATTGCAGCTTCCGGCCGGAAGATCTCCGTGATCGGCGGCCGCTACGGCCTGAGCTCCAAGGACACCGATCCCGGTCAGATCGCCGCGGTCTTTGAGAACCTGAAGCGGAAAAACCCCATCCGGAGCTTCACCATCGGCATTGAGGACGATGTGACGCACCTGTCCCTGAAAGCGGTGAAGATTCCGATCGACACAAGCGACACCATCTGCCTCAAGTTCTGGGGGCTTGGCGGGGATGGAACAGTCGGGGCCAACCACAACACCATCCAGATCCTCTCGGATGAGGAGAAGCTCTATTCCCAGGCTTACTTTGAGTACGATGCCAAGAAGTCCTTCGGCGTCACAAAGTCCCACCTGCGCCTGTCGAAGAAGCCGATCCGCAGCAGCTACTATGTAAAGGACGCGGATTTCGTGGGCTGCCACAACCAGAGCTTTATCGGCCAGTATGACATCGCTGAGGAAATCCGCCCGGGCGGGAAGCTCCTTCTGAATACCGCCTGGAAGGAGGAGGACGGAAGCCTGGAGAAAAATCTCCCCTCCTCCGTCAAGCGGACCATCGCAGAGCGGGGGATCCGGCTCTTCCTCATCGACGCCACCTCCATCGCCGGGCGTCTGGGGCTGGGCAGCCACACCAACACGATTCTCCAGGCTGCTTTCTTCAAGGTTGCTGGGATTATGCCCGTGGACCGGGCCCTCAGCTCCATGAAGGAGGCAGCTGCCAGGACCTACGCCCTGAAGGGGGAGAAGGTGGTGGAGATGAACGTGGCCGCCATTGAGGAGGGCGCTGCCGGCGTCTTTGAAGTGAAGGTTCCGGAGACATGGAAGGAACTGGAACTGGCGGATGCAGAGAGCCCTGAAAAGAAGGCAGCAGTGCCGGAAATCGTCTCCAAAATCGCCAGCGTCTGCAATCGGCAGCATGGGGATGACCTCCCGGTCAGTGCCTTTGCGGGCTACGAGGATGGTGTCATCGACATGGGCCTCACAGCCTATGAGAAGCGGGGCATCGCGGTCAGCGTCCCGGCATGGAATCCGGAGGCCTGCATTCAGTGCGGCCAGTGTTCCTTTGTCTGTCCCCACGCGGCAATCCGCCCTTACCTTCTCACGAAAGAGGAGGATCAGAAAAAACCGGAGGGTTTCCTTACGACTCCAGGAAAGGGCCTGGGCGGAAAAGAGTATCTCTTCTCGATCCAGGTCTCCAGCTATGACTGTACAGGCTGTGGCAGCTGCGCCAGCATCTGTCCGGTGAAGGACGGGAAAGCTCTGCACATGGTGCCGGCGAACCTGTCGGAGGCCCAGAAGGAGACCTGGGCTTATGGTCTCTCCCTCTCTGACAAGGGGGATGTGCTGGACCCCTATACGGTCAGGGGATCCCAGTTCAGAAGACCCCTCCTCGAGTTTTCAGCGGCCTGCGCCGGCTGCGGGGAGACGCCCTACGCCAAGCTGCTGACCCAGCTCTTCGGAGACCGGGTCTACTGGGCAAACGCCACTGGCTGCTCTCAGGCCTGGGGCTCACCTTTCCCGGGCATTCCGTATACCGTGAACCAGAAGGGCAGAGGGCCGGCATGGACCAACTGCCTCTTTGAGAACAACGCGGAGTTTGAGCTGGGGCTCTTTCTGGCCTCCAACCAGCAGAGAGAACTGGAGAAGATGCGGGTCGAAAAGCTGGCGGAGAGTCTGAAGGCTTCCGCTTCCGGAGACGCAGAGCTTCTTTCCGCCTCCCTGAACTACCTTGAGACCTTTGATGACTATGGCGCCTCCCGCGAGAGCTCGGACAGGCTGATCGCGGCGCTGAAGAATTCTCTCGCTGTGGAGGACAATCCACAGGTTCGGGAGATCCTCCAGTATCAGGATCAGCTGGTCAAGAAGACCTTCTGGATGTTTGGCGGGGACGGCTGGGCCTATGATATCGGCTTTGGCGGACTGGACCATGTGATCGCCCAGGGGGAGGACATCAATGTCTTTGTCGTGGATACCGAGGTCTACTCCAACACCGGTGGACAGAGC
Organism: uncultured Lachnospiraceae bacterium; assembly: GCA_902797665.1. GTDB lineage: Bacteria > Bacillota > Clostridia > Lachnospirales > Lachnospiraceae > Porcincola. The sequence goes on from CADBUA010000636.1 coordinate 6,047, forward strand.
TCCAAGGCCACGCCCATCGGCGCGGTGGCACAGTTTGCTTCCTCAGGCAAGAAGACCCGGAAGAAGGACCTGGGCGCGGTCTTCATGAGCTACGGAAATGTTTATGTCGCACAGGTCGCCATGGGTGCGGATCAGAAGCAGCTGGTGAAGGTTCTGAAAGAAGCGGCGGAGTATCCGGGACCCTCTGTGGTCATCGCTTACTGCCCTTGCATCTCCCACGGTATCCGGAGGGGGATGGGCAAAGTACAGGAGGAGATGAAGCGGGCCGTGGAGAGCGGCTACTGGCTGCTCTATCACTATGATCCGAGGAAAGAGCAGCCCATGACCCTCGACTCCAGGGAGCCGCAGATTTCCTACGAGGAATTCCTTGATGGGGAGAACCGCTACGCTTCCCTCAGGAAGAGCTTCCCGGAGAACGCGGAGAAGTTCTTTGCCCAGGGGGCCAGGGATGCCAGAGAGCGCTACGAGAAGTACCGCAGGATGGAAGACAGGCACTGAGGACCTGCTGAAATACTGAAAACAAACTGGAGTAATTGCAAAGGAATTGTTAAAGGATTCCAAAAGATGTCAGAGATGACAGAGCAGATCCTCTCTGAAAAGCATTCTCAGGATATCCGGCCGGAGGGAAAGCTCCGGCCGTTTTTTCTTAGAAAATGGCGGTTTTTGAGATTTGGGCACGCCTCTCTGAGGTGGCTGTCTGGAGGTAGGTTTTTCGGCGAAAGCGCCCTCGTTCAGAGAAGGGGGGATGATTGACGGGGGATTTTCGCAAGCCTATACTTCTCTCTGAACGAAGAAATAGTCTTCCAAAAAGCGGTCGATCCGTCCGCATGCCAGGAGGATCCTGAGAATCATGTTTGAGATAGTAAGTATGCTTTTTTTATGGATGAAGAGAGAGAGAACCGCAGATGGGGGAGAAGGGATGAGAGCCTTTCGCGGGACTTCTATGATTCATCTTCTGATCATGTTCGTATTGCCTCTCTTCCTCCTTTCCGGGGAAACTCTGGCGGAGGAGGTCTCTACGATGTTTGTTCCGGTCAATGTAGCCGGGATGATGAGCACCTCTACTCCAGGGGAAACCCTGGCGGGCTTCGCGCCTGCCATGTCAAAGCGGCAGGAGACAGAAGCTCAGCCTGACGAAGCGGCAGTGATATCTGAAAAGGCAGGGCAGGGGGAGGACAGGAGCATCACGTCCCTCTCCGGGAAGAAAAGCCCGATTCAGGTGGTCCGGACAGCGGAGACTTCTGCGGCAGGCGCGCCAGAAACAAGTACCCTGGGGACAAGTGCTTCAGAGAGCAGCGCGAAGGGGACAGATACGCCAGATACAGGCATTCCGGATACAGACAACCTGGAGACGGAGACAGCATCTCTGGAGGAGGACCTCAGCCAGGGCGTGGATGCCGGGGAGGAGTTGGTCCCCTTCCTGGATCTTGTGGAGGAGTCCATGGAAAGCGTCAGACCTTTTTCAGTCTCCCTGCCTGTGGATTCACGGGCGGAGGAAACCAGGTCGGACGCTGCACGCCTCTGCAGCAGCTCGCTTCAGGCCATCAGTGAGAACCAGCTGATCTCAGCGGCTGACTATGAGACGCTGCTGGACATCGTGGAAGCGGAGTGCACCGGAGGAGATGAGCAGAGCAAGATGCTGGTGGCCAATGTCATCCTCAACCGGACAGCAGATCCCCGCTTCCCGAATAACGTGACGGAGGTTGTCTACCAGAAGTCCGGCGGGATGGTTCAGTTTTCCCCGACCGTGGATGGCCGCATGGGAACCCTGCCGATTTCGGACACCACGATCTCGGCGGTGAATAAAGCCCTCCAGGGAGAGAACATCGCCCAGGGCGCCCTTTTCTTTGTCGCCCGGAATGGAGCGAGTGCCAGCACGCTCAAGTGGTTTGACCAGGAACTGGTCTTCCTCTACTCCTACGGAGGACATGATTTCTACAAGTTTGAGACATCCTGAATGAAAGGGGCGGCGGAGCCGCCCCTCTTTCTTTCCCAAAAGCTGCCCTGCCCACTTCTGCCTGAAATCGAGCGGAAGGAGCAGAACGCCTGAGAGGAGATATCTCTTGCGCAGTGGGGCATTTTACGGTATTCTTAGGCAGATGCAAACCTTAGAAGTATTTGCAGAAGGGTTTTGGGCATTTCAGGCATTTCAAGCATTCCATGAGGAGCATGACGAATGGAACTTACCTATAAGAGCACAAGAGATGGATCAATCAGGGTGACCTCTTCCCAGGCCATCCTTCAGGGACTGGCACCGGATGGGGGGCTTTTTGTGCCGGAGAGACTTCCAGCCTTCCCCCTCTCCTTCGAGGAGATGGCCCAGAAGTCTTATCAGGAGCTGGCTTTTGAGCTGATGCGCCTCCTCCTGACGGATTTTACGGAGGAGGAACTTCGGGACGCCATACAGAAAGCTTACGATGAGAAGTTTGACACGGCGCTCATCGCACCGCTGGTCAAGAAGGATGGGGTCTATTATCTCGAGCTTTACCATGGCGCGACGGCAGCCTTCAAGGACATGGCTCTTTCGATCCTGCCGCATCTGATGACCATTGCGGCGAAGAAGAATCAGATCCAGGATGAGATTGTGATTCTGACAGCCACTTCCGGTGATACCGGCAAGGCGGCGATGGCCGGCTTTGCGGATGTCCCGGGGACGAAGATCATCGTCTTCTACCCCAAGGGCGGGGTCAGCATGATCCAGGAGAAGCAGATGCTGACTCAGCGCGGGGCAAATGTCCATGTGGTGGGGATCCGGGGAAACTTTGACGACGCCCAGACCGGCGTCAAGAAGATTTTCGGAGACGCGGGCGTGAGAGAGAAACTCGCCTCCTGTGGTCTTCGCTTCTCCTCGGCGAACTCGATCAACATCGGCCGTCTGGTTCCCCAGATTGTCTATTACTTCTACGCCTATGGGCAGCTGATCCGGCAGAATGCCGTGAAGGCCGGGGATCCCTTTCATATCACGGTGCCGACAGGCAACTTCGGAAACATCCTGGCTGCCTACTACGCCAGGGAGATGGGGCTTCCGGTGGAGAAGCTGCTCTGCGCCTCCAACGAGAACAAGGTCCTGGTGGACTTCTTCTCCAGCGGCCTCTATGACCGCAAGCGGGAGTTCATTCTGACCAGCTCCCCCTCCATGGACATCCTGATCTCCTCCAACCTGGAGCGGCTGATCTACAAGATCGCGGGGGAGGACTGTGAGGTGACCAGGGCCCTGATGGCGGATCTTCAGAGCAAGGGAGAGTATCAGATCACGCCGGAGATGAAGCGGAAGCTGGATGTCTTTTATGGGAACTTCGCCAGCCAGGAGGAGACCAAAGAGGAGATTGCGGCGCTTTTCCGGAAGGAAGGCTATGTGATTGACACGCACACGGCAGTGGCATCCCGGGTTTACCGGACCTACCGTGAAAAGACGGGGGATCATCTCCCGGTGGTCATCGCCTCCACCGCGAGTCCCTATAAGTTTGCCAGAGCCGTGCTTTCGGCCATCGCGCCGGACAGACTCAGCGGCAATGATCTGGATCTCTGCCGGACCCTCTTTGAGATCAGCGGGCAGAAGGTTCCGAGGACGGTAGAGGAGATCTCCTCCCTTCCAAATCTCCATGACACGGTGGTCGATGTGCCGGAGATGGAAGGGGAGATTCTCAGATGGCTCGGGATCTGAGCGGAGAGGAGATCATATGAGCACCAATGAGATGTTTTCCTTTATGGACATTCTGATTCTGGGCTGCGGAGGGTATCTTTTCTATGCCTGGTATCTTCTGAAGTTCCGGGGGGAGGTCAAGAAGGGAATCCTGATCCCCTCCGGCAACAGCAGCAAATGTAAAGACCTCCCGGCCTACCAGAAGTTCATGAGCCCCAGGCTCCTGATCTTCGCTTTGAGTGCGGTGTTTGCCGGGGGGCTGGGCCTTTACTCGGACTATGTGAAGCCCCTCAACAACTACGTCTACCTGGGCTTTACAGGCATTTTCCTGGTCGTTCTGGTGTGGTTCACCAGCGAGGCCAGGAAGGGGGAGAGGAACTACTTTTCCTGAAAACCGGAGGGTGGAAAGGGATGCGGGACGTTTCAGAGACTCAGCGGGACCGGAAGTGCGCAGGGCATTTATTCCTTCGGTCCCTTTTACTGGCAGCGGGGCTGTGCCTGCTGCCAGTTTTCCGTGCCCGGGCGGATCTTTATTACCGGGAGCTTTTTGAGCCGGATCAACACCTGGC
>CADBUA010000637.1 GCA_902797665.1 uncultured Lachnospiraceae bacterium
ATACCAGGATCATTCAGAAAAACAGACAAAAGAGGAGGAGGACAGGATCATCCTGTCCTCCTCTTTTTATAGAATCCTCAGAATATTCTTTGTTTTCAGATAAGTGCTTTATCTATTTAGTGTCTAACAATATTTTACAAAGTTATTTATGTGTTTTATTCTTGTATTATAAATACTTTTGCTGCATATATTTTTATTCTTTTGATTTTATACTGTTTTAATCTACGTTTCTGTAGCCAATGGCTCTATGGCCGATGGTTCTATATCCTATTGTTCTATAGCTTATGCCACTACCCCCAGGTCTGGCTTTTTTTACGCGTACAGGCAGCTATACGGTTCTGTTTCTCTTGTCGGTATATCTTCCTGGCGCATCCATTCCTTTCCCGCAGGATCTCACTGTATCCTGGCGTGGAACTCCTGAAGGCTGGTGATCCCCGGCGCCTCATCCATCTTCTCGGACTTGATCCCGGATGCCGTGGCCTTGGCCGCTGCCATGGTCGTGATATAGGGGATATGTGCGCGGATCGCGTTTTTGCGGATGTAGGAATCATCCACCGCATCCTTTCTCCCCACCGGCGTATTGATGATCAGATCAATCTCCCCGTTTGTGATGGCATCTACGATATTCGGCCGTCCCTCGTTGATCTTGGCGATTCTCTTCACCGGAATTCCCTCGCCTTCAATCATGTCGGCTGTTCCCTTTGTGGCGATGATTTTAAACCCATCCTCATGGAAGCTTCTGGCGATGTCAATCAGATTTCCCTTGTCACGATCAGAGACAGAAATCAGGACAGTCCCACTCAGGGGAAGTTTTGTCCTGGTCGCTTCCTGGGCCAGGTAGAAAGCTCTGCCCCAGTGTTCCGAGAGGCCCAGCACCTCTCCAGTAGAACGCATCTCCGGCCCCAGAACCGGATCCACTTCCTGGAACATGTTGAACGGGAACACTGCTTCCTTTACGCCGTAGTAAGGGATCTTCCGCTCATGAAGCGTCAGAACCGGACTCGGCCGGCCGGTATATTCCCGCGTCATGATATCCGTCGCGACTCGAACCATGTTGATGTCACAGACCTTGGAGACCAGCGGCACCGTACGGGAGGCCCTGGGATTCGCCTCGATCACAAAGACGACCCCATCCTCGATGGCGTACTGCATGTTCATGAGACCGACGACATGCATCTCACGGGCGATCTTTCGAGTATAGTCCCGGATCGTTTCCAGCTGGCTCTCAGTCAGATGGCGGGAGGGCAGGATGCAGGCCGAGTCACCGGAATGGATCCCGGCCAGCTCGATATGTTCCATGACCGCCGGGACGAAGACGGCTTCCCCGTCAGAGATCGCGTCCGCCTCGCACTCAGTCGCGTTGTGCAGGAACCTGTCGATCAGGATCGGCCGGTCTGGGGTAACCCCGATCGCCGCCGCCATATAGGCATTCATGTGCTCGTCATCGCGCACAACCTCCATGCCGCGCCCTCCAAGGACATAGGAGGGACGTACCATGACTGGATAGCCGATCTTGTGCGCAATCTCGCGTGCTTCTTCCACTGTGACTGCCATGCCGGACTCCGGCATCGGAATTTCCAGCTTCTTCATCATCGCCCGGAAGAGATCCCGATCCTCCGCCATGTCGATCGTCTCGGGTGAGGTCCCGAGGATGTTGACCCCATACTTTTTCAGATCAGAAGCCAGGTTCAGTGGGGTCTGTCCGCCGAACTGGGCGATCACGCCCACCGGCTTCTCCTTGCGATAGATCGCCAGGACATCCTCCAGGGTCAGCGGCTCAAAGTACAGCTTGTCCGAGGTATCATAATCCGTCGACACGGTCTCAGGATTGCAGTTTACGATAACCGTCTCAAAACCAAGCTTCTTCAGCGCGAAGCTCGCGTGCACACAGCAGTAGTCAAACTCAATCCCCTGCCCGATACGATTGGGTCCGCCGCCGAGGATCATCACCTTGGGCTTCTCGTCCCGCACGGGGTCTTTGTCCTCCTGGAGGTTGTAACTGGAGTAATAGTAGGCCGAATTCTCGGTCCCCGAGACATGGACCCCTTCCCACCGCTCGGTGACACCGATGCTTTCTCTCTGATCACGGATTTCCCCCTCCGGGATGCCGGTGATCTCTGAAAGGTAACGGTCAGAGAATCCATCCTTCTTGGCCTGGATGAGAAGCTCATCACTGATCTTCCCATTCTTCGCCTCGGCGAGAATCGCCTCCTCCTCGTCCACGAGTTCCTTCATCTGGATCAGGAAATACTTCTTGATTTTTGTAAGCTCGTAGAGCTGATCGACCGAAGCACCCTTGCGCAGAGCTTCGTAGAGGATGAACTGGCGCTCCGAGGTCGGGTAGACCAACATCGAAAGCAGGTCCTCAAGGCTCTTCTCGTCAAAGTCCTTCGCATGGCCAAGCCCATACCTTCCCTTTTCCAGGGATCGGACCGCCTTCTGCAGGGCTTCCTTGTAGGTCTTCCCAATGCTCATAACCTCGCCGACCGCCCGCATCTGTGTTCCCAGATGGTCGCTGACCCCGTGGAACTTCTCAAAAGCCCAGCGGGCCATTTTGATAACAACATAATCCCCGTCCGGGACATACTGATCCAGTGTTCCATACTTCCCGCAAGGGATCTCATCCAATGTCAGTCCCGCAGCCAGCATGGCGGAGATCAACGCGATCGGGAATCCCGTCGCCTTGGATGCAAGCGCGGAAGAGCGGGAGGTCCGGGGGTTGATCTCAATGATGATGATTCGCCCGGATTTGGGATCATGGGCGAACTGACAGTTGCAGCCACCGATCACCTGAACCTTATCCACCACCTTATAGGCCTGTCTCTGAAGCTCCTTTTGGATCTCCTCCGAGATGGTCAGCATCGGAGCTGAGCACAGGGAATCTCCAGTGTGAACCCCCATGGGATCGATATTCTCAATAAAACACACCGTGATCATCTGTCCCTTGCTGTCTCGGACCACCTCCAGCTCCAGCTCCTCCCAGCCGATGACGGACTCCTCCACCAGCACCTGGTGGACGAGGGAGGCCTGAAGACCGCGCTCGCAGACAACCTTCAGCTCATCCACGTTGTAGACAAGGCCACCGCCAGCACCGCCCATCGTGTAAGCCGGCCGGAGTACCACTGGGAAACCGATCTCCTGGGCGATGGCAAGAGCCTCGTCCACGCTGTAGGCGACCTCAGACCTGGCCATCTCAATGCCCAGTTCCGTCATTGTCTCCTTAAACTCAATGCGGTCCTCCCCGCGCTCGATGGCATCGACCTGAACACCGATGACCTCGACTCCATTCTTTTCCAGAACACCGGTCTTTGCCAGTTCCGAGCAAAGATTCAGCCCAGACTGTCCGCCCAGGTTGGGCAGCAGCGCATCCGGCTTTTCCTTTTCAATGATCTCCGTCAGGCGTTCCACATTCAGAGGCTCGATGTAAGTGACATCCGCCATCTCCGTGTCCGTCATGATGGTCGCCGGATTTGAGTTAACCAGGATAATCTCATACCCGAGCTTTCTCAGCGCCTTACAGGCCTGTGTGCCCGAGTAGTCAAACTCACACGCCTGTCCGATAATGATCGGACCGGAACCAATGATCAAGATGCGATGAATATCCTTACGAATCATATTTTATACTCCCAATCAGAAGCAAGCTCTTTATAAAGCAAAGCCTCTATTCTGCATTATTGCAGGTTGTGTGCTGCCTCTTTTCCATTTCCGCGCCTATTATATACGTCTGGAAGGAGCGGTTCAAATAGCAGAGAATAGGAAACCGCCCTGCGGGCGGTTTCCTATTCTCTGCTTTCTATATTCTTCCCAAAAAGGAGCCTGCGCCCGGCCTTTGTTTTTGAACTGTATTACCTCGCCTGTCCCTTTCGTTCCTTTCATTCTGTCGATTCC
>CADBUA010000638.1 GCA_902797665.1 uncultured Lachnospiraceae bacterium
CCGAAGCATTCGAGGTCGGATCGCTGAGATATGCCTTCAGCTTCTGGTTTGCATGGTAGAATGGAGTGGCGAAGTTTTCCATATTATAAATAGGGCTGAACGCGATTGCCATTGCATTGGTCCTCTCAACAATCATGCCAACTATGTTTCCAGCTTAAATATTATCATAATTATTTTATAATTTCAACCAAAACAATGGAATCACATAATAATTCTTGATGTGAATTCATAATGGTGTCTATTTGACAGGCATTGTTGCACCCTCATCATCAATAAACATTGCCAGGAAAAGCGCAGACCTTCCATGGAGCAAAATGGAGCGAAATGGAAGGTCTGCGCTTTTTTCTACCTGTCCATTCGCATGCGCCTCTGCAGGTACGAGGATGGGATCATCCAGAGGAACACTCAGGGAGATCATCTCGCCATCCGGAATCCCGGCAGAGACAAAGCGGATGAGCTGTCAGAGCGCTCAATCAGGCATAGGGAACCCAGCCCATAATTGAATGGAGGATATCGGACAGAGATCGGAGGGAAGCGACAATCATGGTTCGTCCCTTTCGAAGCCTGAATGTGGAGAAACAAATCTATATGACTACATTGAACTATCATCATGATATCTCATTGAGATCTGGATGATCTGAGAGAAGATGCAACTGGTCACATTGCATTTTAAACTTTCATGTTTTCTTCATCTGCTCTTCTGCGGTTTTTTTGACCGCAGCTTAAGTTGGCGGTATAGTTATACCCACGAGAAAAAGTCTTTAAGAAACGATAGACCTGGGTGGGCTTCTGCCCTTGAATCTCCTGGCGGATCCCGGAGTTTTCGGGCTTTGCCTTTAGACAGAACCAACACAGTAAGGGAAGGCTGGATAAGATGTCTCTTCGGAGCAGAATTGCGATATTGACAGCGAGGCTGCTGAGCCGGGTGAGTATCGCCCTGGGAAAGCAGGGCGTTACCATGTGCGGAAAGATTGCGATGAAGATCGACCCGGACATTTTGAAGACGCTTGCGTCCCAGGTACGGGGCGATGTGATTGTCACCTGCGGAACAAACGGCAAGACGACGACCAACAACCTGATCGCTTCCGCACTGGAGGCCGAGGGCAGGAAGGTGATCTGCAACCGTACAGGCTCAAACATGCTGATGGGCGTTGCGGCGGCTTTTGTCCTGGCGGCGGACTTAAATGGCAGGATTGACGCGGACAACGCAGTGATCGAGATTGATGAGGCTTCTACCGTGCGGGTATTCCCGCACTTTACGCCCAGATATATGGTCCTCACAAACCTCTTCAGGGATCAGCTGGACCGCTATGGGGAGATCGACACCACGATGGATCTTTTATCCCGCGCCATAGAGATGGCACCTGGGATGATTGTTGTGGTCAATGGAGATGATTCCCTGAGCGCCTACCTGGCTGAGGAGAGCGGTCACCCGGTGGTGACCTACGGCATCAGTGAGAAGGTCTATGGAGAGGGCAGCACAGAGATTCGGGAGGGACAGTTCTGCAAGAAATGCGGCAGCCGCCTGGTCTACGATTTCTATCATTATAGTCAGCTCGGTGTCTACCATTGTCCCGGCTGCGGGTTTCAGCGTCCGGAGATCGATTTTGACGCCTGCCACATCAGCCTGAAGGAAGGACTCTCCTTTGATGTGAAGGAGCGGGGATCCTCCACTGTAAGGCTGACTGGGAGTCTTGCAAGGAGCTCTGCGCGGAGATCTGTTGAGAATTCCGCTGGTGCGGGGGGGTTCAGTAAAACGATTTCGGAGATGGAGATGCGGCCTCTCCTCAGGCCTGTCAGAGCTCAATATAGGGGTTTTTACAACATCTATAACATCCTCGCCTGCTACAGTGTTCTGAGGACGGCGGGTTTTTCCCTCTCAGGCTTTGACGAGATGCTTGCATCATACAACCCGGAGAACGGGAGGAACGAACGCTTCCATGTAGGCGGGAAGCAGGTGCTTCTGAACCTTGCCAAGAATCCGGCGGGCTTTAATCAGAACATCACGGATGTCTGCCAGGATCGGACAGACAAGGACATCATCATTGTCATCAATGACAACGCTCAGGATGGTACGGATATCTCCTGGCTCTGGGATGTGGACTTTGACCGCTTCGCGGATCCTTCCATCCGCTCCATCACAGTATCCGGAATCCGCTGCCATGATATGAGGCTTCGTCTGAAGTATGTGGGGATTCATGCGGATCTGGAGGCGGATGTAAAGACCGCCATCGAGAAACGCCTGAAGGATGGCTGCGGCAACCTCTATGTTCTGGTCAATTATACGGCCCTCTATCGGACTCACATCATCCTGAAAGAGATGGAGAAAGGCGGGAAGGCGTGAAATCAGGGCAGCCCAGGCATCTAAAAAGCTGGGTGCGGCAGGAGAAACGCGAAGGCGAATAGCTGGCGGAATCTGCCAGCGCGGAGAGCCGGGATCGCGGTGTGAGTCCGGCCTCGTACCCGGAAAGAAACCTGCGACTTTACAGCAACAAGACTTCCGTCCTGAGAATCTCCTGTAAGGCGAAAAAGCGCACAGGATCCAAGTCACCAACACATCCCTTCATATCGTTTCCTCAAATGGGGAGGGAATCTGGGAGGATTAGCATGAAAATCACCATCGGACATCTTTATCCGGATCTTCTGAACCTCTACGGAGACAGAGGGAACATACAATGCATGAAGATGCGCCTTGTCTGGAGAGGCTTTGAGGCCGAAGTCCGGGAATTCAATCTGGGGGATACGATTGACTTCAGCGATCTCGATATCGTCCTTCTTGGGGGCGGTTCTGACCGGGAGCAGATGCTGGTCTGTGAAAAACTTCAGTCGATCCGGGAGGATTTTGAAGATTATGTAAATGACGGGGGATCTGTACTGGCGGTCTGCGGAGGCTATCAGCTCCTGGGACACTATTACGATACATCAAAGGGCCGGATGGAGGGTCTTCACCTGGCAGATCTCTATACGGAACAGGGGAGTCCGCGCCTCATTTCGAACATCGTCCTTGAGAATGAGGACTTCCCCTACCCCATCGTCGGTTTTGAAAACCATGGGGGGAGAACTTACCTGGGCAGGAATCCTGTTGTGTCCGGACAGACAGGATCGTCTGAAAAGAGCTGGGAGCCCGGAGATCTGAGGCCTTTCGGGAAGGTGCTTTTTGGCCATGGGAACAATGATCAGGACGGAGTGGAGGGAATTCTCTATCAGAATATCGTGGGGACTTACCTGCATGGACCGCTCCTGCCCAAGAATCCCCATGTTTGTGACTACCTTCTGCGGAACGCGCTTCTGCGAAAGGGCTTTTCGGGGGAACTGGAGCCTCTCGATGACGCCGAAGAGATAGAAGCGAATACGATAATTATGCGACGTTTTGTAAAATAAGCGCATAAACAGAGAGATTATTGTTACTTTTTTTAGGAAGTATGACAAGCTGTTTTGATGCTAAACTAGAAGTGCATCCCACCCAGTATTTTTGCAGGAATTTGGGGAGATTTCCTGCTCTCTGCAGATCTGAAAAATGATAGCTTCTGGTACAGATTCGCTGAATGTCAGGTTTTGGCCTGTGATCAGCTGTATGTATAGAAGCGGGAAGAGATTAGGGGCTTGGGGTGCGGGATAAGGGGTAAAGGATGAGATTCGGGACGAGATTCTGGATGAGAAAGTGCGGGGTTTTCTTTGCGGCTTTGCTGATCATCACAGCGATGGGGCTTCGATCTGAGGCTTTCGCAGAGGAGAGTGCGGGTGAAGCGGAGAGCGAGGAGATCTTCATCCCCGAGGAGTACTATGAACCGATTCAGTCAAACAGCGTCGAAGGCTGGCCCTGGGGGGAAGCAATCCAGGCGTCCGCCGGTGTTGTCATGGACATGGATACGGGCGCTTTTCTCTATTGCAAGAATCCGACCCGGGAGCTTTACCCGGCCTCGATCACCAAAATCATGACCTGCATGCTGGTGCTGGAGCTGGGAAGTTTGGATGACAC
>CADBUA010000639.1 GCA_902797665.1 uncultured Lachnospiraceae bacterium
CTGATCCCCCTTCTTCAGGCGGATAAACGCAGTGGCACTGATGACATTGCCGCTGTTGATGACATAGCTCTCCAGGGCGTAGGTCGGTGGGACCTGCAGAGCCGTGGAGGCGATGATGGCATCGAGCTCCCGCTTTCCAACCTTCTCCTTCTTCGAAGCGATCCGGAGGAAGGACTCGTAGACCTTCACCTGGTCCTCTTCAGAGAGGTCATATCCGAGAAGCTCTCCCGCCCGGTTGACCGCCTGTATCTCATCATGGGAGGTCAGGGCGATCTCCGCCTGGGTGTCCTGATTCATCCCGGCCAGAGCGCTCTCGGAGGAGCGGCCGGTCTTGCACATCCACTTCACCTGATCCAGGACCCGCTTCATCTGGGTCGTTCGAACGGATGTGTGAGCCTTGCAGATGTCCTCCTTGGAGGAGATCAGCGCCACAATCCGCTGGAGGGAGACGATGTTTACCGGATACGCGGCTGCCTTGATCTCGCCGGCTCCCCGGATCACACCCGCGAAGGCGCAGGCATCCGCCATGGCCAGGTCATTGGAGCAGGAGATGCCGAGACAGACCTCTGAAAGCTCCGGCACGTTCTCATAGAGCTCGCCCAGAAAAGCGGTGAACTCATCCGGCAGCATGGTGCCCGCCGTGTCACAGACCGTCACGGTCTTTGCTCCGGCGGAGATGGCGGTGCGGACCGCGTCGTAGAGATAGGCCTTGTCCGCCCTGCTGGCGTCATCTGCCACAAACTCCACATCCTCCGTGAGCGCGGCGCAGGAACGGATCGTGTCCTCGATGTCCACCAGCATTTTCGGGGCTTTCCGGTGGTAGATGTACTCGATCCGGGCCGGGGAGATGGCCGCAATCACCTGAAGGCGCGGATGGCGGGCTTCCTTCAGGGCGTTCCAGACTTCCGTGACGCTTGTATGGTCCAGGCGGACCGGCACAGCCACAATGCTCTCCTTGACCGCGCTGGAGATCGACTTGATCAGCAGGCTGTCTGTCTTGAGCTGCTGGATTCCCTCCAGCTCGATCACGGAAACCCCGAGTTTGTCCAGAAGCTTGGAGATCTCCATTTTCTCCCGGAAGGTCAGGGAGACAGACTTTTTATCCCTGGCCTGTTTCATCGTTACATCACTGATCCGTACTTCTCTCATCAATCTCTCTCCTGACTACAAACATGCCGGCGTCTCTGTCCGGGATGAGGTTTTTCCGTCCCCCGCCGTCTTATCCGCCGAAATTTACTGTCCGCCTATCATACCACGATCATCTTTCTGGAAAAAGCGGATTTTGACAAAATTCCTGCAAATGATACCCTTTTTACCAACTTTAAATATGCTTAAACAACTTTCAGCTCAGTATCATCCCTGGAAGAAAGATGGGAGGAGGAAACAGCCGAGCGCGCAGAAGTATGCGAAAAGAGACGCGAGATGACATCAGCCGCCCTGCATCCGGAAAGTCCAGATGCTTCCCGCCATAAAAAGAATAGTACCTGTCCAGACGCAAGCGCCTGGACAGGTACGAATACGGGCACAGGCTCCTGTCGTCGCATGTAATGTGCGCCTGGTCTTTGTTTTTGAACTGTATGGCTTCGCTCGGCGACAAGCAGGCAAAGTGGACTGGACAGTTCCCTGTTTTTTTCTGTACGGTTTAATTCCGGGAACCATTCGAATCCGCCAGGTGTCTCACCGGCAGATGCCCGCTCGCCCCAATATGGTCGAAAGCTCTCATGCTCACGGGGATATATTGTTCTGGTTTCTCACGCGCGCGAGGATATACTGTTCTGGTTTCTCACGTTCAGCGAGACCTGGTAAAGCTGACAGGCTTTCCAGAAGAATCAGCAGATTCTGCCTTTCACTCCCGGTTTGCCAGCTCTGTGGCAATATCCGCCCAGGTGATGCCCTTCTCACTCATCAAAACCATCACGTGGTAGAGAAAATCGGCAATCTCGTACTTGATCTCCTCGGCGTTTGGATTTTTGGCCGCGATGATGATCTCCGCTGCCTCCTCTCCGCATTTCTTGAGGATCTTGTCGATGCCCTTCTCAAAGAGGTAGCTGGTGTAGGAGCCCTCCTTCGGGTGCTCTTTCCGGTCCTCGATCACGCCGTAGACATCCTCAAAGACTTTCATGGGATTCCGAAGATCCAGGTTCTTCTCGACAACGTTCCGATAAAAACAGCTCCGGTTTCCCGTGTGACAGGCGGCTCCGACCTGAAAAACCTTGGCCAGAAGCGTGTCGTTGTCACAGTCAATCTTCATGAGCTTCAGGTACTGGAAATGGCCCGAGCTCTCCCCCTTGACCCAGAGGCTCTTTCGGCTTCTGGAGAAATAGGTCATGATCCCTGTCCGGAAGGTCTCCTCATAGGCCTCCTGATTCATATAGGCCACCATCAGGACTTCCTCGTTTCGGAAATCGCAGACCACCACGGGGACTAAGCCGTTTGAATCCTTCTTGAGATCATCCCAGGAAAAAGCAGGCTCAAAGCTGTTGACCTGAAAGCCAGCCTTTTGAAGCGCGCGCTTTTTCTCATAAAAGTTCACATCCTCTCCCCCCAGGCTCCCGATTCCAAAGCCCAGCGATGAATCAGATGAGAGCAGGTTCAGCGGCAGCATCTCCCCGGAATTCTCCTGAAGGAAGAAAAGCTTCGGGATTTCTGCCGGCAGACTGGCGAAATAATCCCGCATCGCTCCGCGTCCCAGAGACTCCGGCAGGGGCAGAAGCACGAGCAGTACGGAAGCGTACTGAAAGAGATTCTCCGCCTCTTCCTGGGAGATCGGGGGATCCAGGGGAGATACCACAGCTCCGATCTTCTCTTTTCCAAAGCGCTCCGAGACCTCCTTCAGCATCTCCCGGTTGGAGTCTTTGGAAAAGTTCAGAAGAGCCTTCCGTGAGCCGGCATAGAGAATCTTCTTCACATCCTCCACCCGCCTGATGTTTCCGCATCCCCAGATGGGAATGTCCAGGCGCCGTGCCATCTCCCGCATTTCGGTCAGGGAGAGGTCATGCTCCAGGTCCCCCTCAGACAGGTCAAAAACCAGGATCCCATCCGCGCCGCGCCCGGAGGCCCGCTCCGCGATCTCTCCAGCGCGTCCCGACGGCGCGTTGCTCAAAAGGGAGACTCTCGTCTCCCCACCCTTCAGAATAACGGCACTGAACAGTTCTTTCTCCATGATTGCCTCCCGGAAGTCAGATGGATCCCTTGGTGGACAGGACATCCGTGATGCGGGGATCAATCCGCACCGCCTGGTCCAAAGCCTTGGCAAAGGCCTTGAACAGAGCCTCCGCCATGTGGTGGTCGTTCCCCGGCGTGAGCACCTTCAGATGCAGGTTCATCATCGCGCTGTAAGAGATGGCGTAAAAAAACTCCCGCACCATCTGGGTCGACATCCCGCCCATCTTCTCCCCCTGGAAGGGGGCGTCAAAGGAAAAGAAGGGTCTTCCTGAGAGATCCACGGCTGCCAGGACCAGTACCTCGTCCATGGGCAGAATCCGCGACCCATAGCGCTCGATCCCCTTCTTGTCCCCCGCAGCTCTCCGGATCGCCTCGCCCAGCACAATGCCTGTATCCTCAATGGTGTGGTGGTCGTCCACCCCCAGGTCCCCATCCACCTTCACGGTCAGATCAAAGAGACCATGCCTTGCGAACCCATCCAGCATGTGGTCAAAAAAAGCGATCCCGGTATCAATCTGGCTGATTCCAGTTCCATCCAGGTTCAGCTGGATCTCGACACTGGTTTCTTTTGTGTAGCGTTCCACCTCCGATGTCCGCTGCATCTTCTGTCCTTTCTCAAAGGCGCCCAGGCGCCAGGTTTTCAGTCCTCTTTTCCCTCAAACCGGACCCGGATGGAGTTCTCGTGGGCGGTGAGCTCTTCAGCTCTGGCGAAGGCTTCAATGTCTGTATGCACTTCCCTGAGGGCCTCCCTCGAATAGTAAACAATGCTGGATTTCTTCACGAAATCATCGACCGAGAGTGGGCTGAAGAAGCGCGCGGTCCCTCCGGTCGGCAGGATGTGGTTGGGCCCGGCAAAGTAATCGCCCAAAGGCTCTGAAGAATACTGCCCGAGGAAGATGGCGCCGGCGTTCTGAATCTTCGTCATGACTTCAAAAGGCTCCGCCGTCACGATCTCCAGGTGCTCCGGCGCGATGGCGTTGACGGCATCAATGCCGTCGCTGAGCTGATCCACAACCAGGATCTGCCCGTAATTCTCGAGGGACTTCCGGATGATCTCCGCCCGGGAGAGCGTCTTCAGAAATCCGTCGATCTCTCTTAAGACCGCCTCCGCCAGATCGACGGAGCTCGTGACCAGGATGCTGGACGCCATCTCATCGTGCTCAGCCTGACTCAGAAGGTCCGCCGCCACGTAGCGGGGGTTGGCGGTCTCATCCGCCAGAATCGTGATCTCGCTGGGGCCTGCGATGGAGTCGATGCCCACCGACCCGTAGACCGCTTTCTTGGCCAGGGCCACAAAGATGTTGCCAGGACCGACGATCTTATCGACCCGGGAGATCCGCTCGGTGCCGTAGGCCAAGGCCGCGATGGCCTGGGCCCCGCCCACCTTGAAGATTTCGGTGGCGCCCGCCTCGCATGCAGCAACCAGGGTGTTCGGGTTCACTTTTCCGTCTCTGCCGGGCGGAGTCGTCATCGTGATTCTGGGCACCCCGGCAGTCCTGGCCGGAACGATGTTCATGAGCACGGACGAAGGATAGACGGCCTTTCCACCCGGCACATAGACGCCGACAGCGGAGAGGGGCGCCAGCTTTTGCCCGAGAAGAATTCCTTTCTGATCACTTTCAAACCAGCTGGTCTTCTTCTGCTTCTCATGGTACGCGAAAATGTTGACAAGGGCTTTTCGGATGACAGACAAAAGATCCTCCGGCACCTTTTTGTAGGCCTCCTCGATCTCCTCCTCCGTGACCTTCAGATCCCCGGGGGCGATCCTGACGTGGTCAAACTCCTCCGTAAAAGCCAGAAGGGCCTGATCCCCCTCTTCCCGGACCTTCTCCACGATTCTGCGGGCTGCCGCCTCATATTCTCCGTAGGCCCCCCGATTCCGCTCCAGGAGTTTCTCCAGAAGGTTCTTTTTCTCCGCCTCGTTCAGCCTGACAATCCTCATTGATCCCGCTCCTTCTCTTTTCGCGCGCTCTCTTTGCTTTCTATAGCCGGAAGCACCAGAATCTGCCGGGCACATTCACAAGCTGTGCCCGTCCGTGACCTCTTTCGCAGATTCAGAGCTGCGGCTATCATGTCCCGCTCACCGCCCGGTAGAGGTCCCCCAGAAGACTGCTGATGCGCTCATTCTCCATCCGCATGGATACAGGGTTCACCACCACCCGCGCGGACAGAGGGCAGACCTCCTCCAGAACCTTCAGTCCGTTCTCCTTCAGTGTGGAGCCGGTCTCCACGATGTCCACAATCACCTCCGCCAGTCCCACAATGGGCGCCAGCTCGATGGAACCATTCAGCTTAATGATCTCCACGGGCTGATTTTTCTGGTTGGTGAAATAATCCCGGGCGATCCTGGGATACTTGGTGGCCGCCCGGATCTGCTCCTGCCCGTTGAGAAGTTTTGCCGCCTCCTCCGGGCCGGCGACACACATGCGGCACCTGCCAAAGCCCAGGTCCAGCACTTCATAGATCTTGCGGCCTTCCTCCAGGATCGTATCCCGGCCGACCACGCCGAGATCCGCTGCCCCGTACTCCACATAGGTTGGGACATCCGGCCCCTTGGCGAGGAAAACACGGAGCTTCAGCTCCTCGTTGCTGAAGATCAGCTTCCGGGTGGACGGGTCATTCATCTCATCGCAGCGGATGCCGACCTTTTCCAGAAGCTGCATGGTCTGTCTGGCCAGTCTCCCCTTTGTCAGGGCAAATGTAAGATATCTCATGAATTTGTTATTTTTCCTTCACTTGGATGATCTTTGAATACTCTCCGCTCCCCTTCAGTCTTTCCGCGATCTCCCTCATCTCACAGTCGGAGGAGAGGCAGAGCTCCACCGAACGGCCTTCCTTCCGCCAGATCACCGCCAGGCTGTGGGCCTCTTCCCGGTTTTTTTCCGTGTAGAGGATGAGATTCCGTTCCCGAAGGGGCGGTCCCTGGATCTTCTGCCGCTCCAGGGCGTTCATGAGCTGGTTGGTCACGACGACAAAGCCCACCGCAGGCCTGGGCGATCCAAAATGAGAGAGCAGCTCGTCATAGCGTCCGCCCTTGACCACAGCCTCACCGGTTCCGTAGGTGTAGCCCCGGAAGATGATCCCTGTGTAGTACATGTAGGCCGAGAGCATCCCCAGGTCAAAGGAGATGTGTTTCTGAAGACCGTAAAGCTTCAAAAGATCATAGACCTTCAGAAGGTGCCCGCTCTCCGCCTGGGCCTTCAGACCCTCTGACATCTCAAATGCTGTCTCCAGCACTTCTCTGCCGCCGTTCATCTGCGGGAGTCTGGCGATCAGAGCCGAGATCTGTTCATTTCCCCCCTCCTCCCGGAGCAGACGCAGCGTTCCAAAGGTATTGCGGTTGTGGATCAGGTCCCGGAGCCGATACGTAGTCTCCCTGTCAAAACCGGCTTCCTCCGCCAGGCTCTCGAAAAAGCGCACATGGCCCACGCTGATCTGAAACTCCTTAAGGCCTGAGGCCAGAAGAGCCTCGGTGGCCAGGGCGATGATCTCCGCGTCATCGTCCACCGTTCCCCCGCCGATCAGTTCGGCTCCCAGCTGGGTGTTCTCCTTCAGTTTGCCTGTGAGGTTGGACTGATTCACGTATGTGTGTCCGAGATAGCTGAGCCGGACCGGCTTTCCGCTGTCCTGAAAATAGCGGGAAGCCGCCCGGGCAATGGAGGGGGTGAAATCCGGACGCAGGACCAGGGTATTGCCCTCCCGGTCAAAAAACTTGTAGAGGTCCCTGGAGGGGATGGTCCCCACCTCCTGCCCATAGACATCGAAATACTCAAAGGCGGGTGTCTCGATGGCCCGGTAGCCGTAGGAATCCATCACCTGAAAGAGGCATGCTTCCAGAGCCTTCTTCCGCTCACACTCGTCCCCGTAAAAATCCCGAACGCCCTCCGGCGTGTGCAGAATCTTCCCTTTCATTCCTCCTTCACTCCTCCATTCCTCCTCCGGCTTTCCCACCGGAGATCCTTCTGCTCTGCAAAGTCTTAAGATGGATGATCAAAGAGTCTAGACATCTTTGAAAGCGCTGTCAACCTGAATCCCTTCTGCTGAAAGGTCTCTGTCAGGGAGCCCGGAGGCTCCCCCTTCAGCCCATCTTCTCCAGCTGATCCCGATCCTCCAGGTCCTTCGCCAGCGCATCCAGGTAGGGCAGGAGAAAGCCATTCTGGTTCTGGACAATCCGGTAGCGCTTATTGATCTCCTCAAAGCGCACAGACTTCCGTCCGCCCTCCTCCTTCCGTCTCCAGAAGCGGGAAAGATCCCGGCAGGGCATGTAGTAGAACTCATCCCGGTTGGAATAAAAGATCAGGAGGAACGCGACGCCCTCCTGCTTTTCAAACTCCTCCATGAATCTCACCTGATGCTCATGCACGTTCTGGAGGCTGAACGTGTCCACGCGGCATTCCTTTGCGTCAAAGCAGACCGGAACCCCCTGCACGACGCCGATGTAGTCCACGGTACTCTTCTGCTCAAAGTAGGCCAGGGTGATGTGCCGGCTCTCCTTGTCGATCTCGATGGGGGTGATCGGCGTCGGAATCTTCTGCATCAGGGCAAGATGCCGCTCCCGGTATTGCTCATTGGTTCTGTTGACCAGCTCCTCCAAAGTGCTCCCGCGGAGTCCTCTCGAATTCCATGTTGCCATTCAAATCCTCCAGTGCGCAGGGTCCGTAAAGCGCTCCATCCCAAGACCCTTCAATACGTTCTCAAAATCTTCGGGAAGCGGAGCCAGAAAACATCTTCCAGCAAGGCCCGGCAGGGCAGTCTCCTCCGGAAAGCTGAGCATTCCGGCATGAAGACACTGCCGCCTCAGGCCATAGGCTCTTCTCAGCGCCTCATTCAGGACCGGATCCCCATATTTCGGGTCCCCGGCTATCGGATGTCCGATGGAAGAGAGATGCGCGCGGATCTGGTGGGATTTTCCCGTAATCAGCCGAACAGAGATAAGGGTCAGCGGCGGCAGCTTTTCTCTGCCTTTTGAATCTTTTTGATCTTTTTGATTTTTATGATCCGGATGATCTTTATCATCTTTCTGATCTCTGAGTCCGCCTGCGCTCTGCACAAGCGGCGTGACAAAGGTCAGAATCTCCGTCTCCCCGCTTCCCTCAGAGAGCGGGCTGCTTATGACAGAGACGGTATTGCTCCTCTCCTCCTTTATGAGGCGGCCCCGGAGATGCGCTTCTTCATAGATTCTCCCCTTGACCAGGCAGAGGTAATCCTTCTCCCCGGTCCGCTCCCGGAACATCTTTGAGAGCTCCCGGAGTCCAAAGGCTGTCTTTCCCACCGCCACGATCCCGGAGGTGTTCCGGTCCAGACGGTTGCAGACGGAGGGGTGGAAGAGCTGAAGATCGCCGGGAGACAGCGCTCCCTTGCGGAGAAGATACCCCAGCGCGTACTCATTCAGAGAAATGTCTCCAGGCTTTGATTTCTGGCTCAGCATGCCGGCCGGCTTGTCGATCAGAAGAACATTTCCGTCCTCATAGACAATGGAGAGCTCGATCCCGGGATAACGCCCGTAAAGCTTCTGAAGCGCCTCTTCCTCCGCTTTGAAAGAAGCGGATTCCCCGGATCTTCCCTCAAGCTTCTTCAGCGTCTCCTCAGAAAAGTAGAGCCGGATCAAATCCCCTGCCTGAAGCTTTTCCCCACCTGCGGCTTTCCTGCCATTCAGCGTGATGTTCTTCTTCCGGAGCATCCTGTAGAGAAAGGAAGACTGTGCCCCGGGAAGAGCCCTCATCAGAAGGCGGTCCAGGCGCTGACCTTCCTCCAGTGCGCTGATCCCGATTTCTTTCATCCATTCTCCCTCCAGATACGCTTTGCGGCTTTTTACTGCCCCTTTCAGATCGAGACAGCCTTGATGATTCTGAGCACCGCCTCATCCCTTGTCTCCCCCGCGTGGGCCTCATCCGGCCTGTAGGCGAGGCCTTTGCGATATTTCTCCGGGCAAAGGCTGAGCTCAGAGATCCGCTCCTCATACTGCTTCAGATTCAGAAAAAACTTGACGGTCATGCCCCCAAAGCCGTTCCCCAGCAGGATCTTTCGGAGGTGCTTTTCCATAAATGCAAACTGCCCCTCGGAAGCGCTCACATAGACTGCTGTGATATTCCCACAGACCACCACCGCGTCCAGAGGAAGACGCCCCTCCTCGGCGGTGATGCAAAGCTCATAGCCATGCACCAGGCTTCCGGCAATCCGCTCCGTCAGCTCATAGACTTCCTGGGATACCCCCTTCTGAAGGAGGACCATGATCAGGCTGACGGTCCACTTCGCCGAGGGCAGAACCCCCAGAATCGCCGCCAGGGTCAGGATGTTGCGGTTGGTCCCGGTCCGGATAAGGCCGGTGAAGTAGACCAGAAGGCAGATCCCGTAGAGCAGAATCACAACGCCCAGGCGCTTTTTCTTCTCATAGGCATAGTAGCCCCGATCTCCCTTCTCCGGGTGCTTCTTCCTGTTCTTTCTGGCGCTCTTTTCTGAATTCTTTTCAAGCCCCTCCTCTTCAGTCCTGTCAACAGACCTCCCGACGGGTTCATCTCCGGGCTCTTTTGCCTGGCCGCTGCCTTGACCCTGCCCCCGCGTCTGACGTGTCATCTGTCTTTCCGGCTTTCCCATGCTTCTCCCTCCCTTTTCGGATGAGACACCCCGGCCCGTCCCCGATCAGATCCTCCCGGCCGCAGGATTTTAAGGCTTCCAGGACAAGATCATGGTTTTTCGGATCCTGAAACTGAAGCAGTGCCCGCTGCATGGCCTTCTCATGGGGATCCCGGGGAACATAGACCTTCTCCCCCGTCAGGGGGTGTATTCCGGTATAGTACATGACCGTTGAGACCGTGGACGGGGTCGGATAGAAATCCTGCACCTGCTCTGGCTGATGATGGATGCTCTTGAGATAGAGGGCAAGCTCCACCGCGTCCTCCATCTGAGATCCCGGATGGGAGGAGATCAGATAGGGCACCAGATACTGCTTCTTCCCCAAAGCCCGGTTCATTCTAAGGTATCTCTCTGCGAATTTCAAATAAACCTGATGCGGCGGCTTGCCCATCAGCCGGAGCACCCGGTCCGATACATGCTCCGGGGCCACCTTCAGCTGGCCGGAAATATGGTGTCCGACGAGTTCCTTCAAAAAGTCATCCGAGGGATCCAGCAGGAGATAGTCAAAGCGCACGCCGGAGCGGACAAAGACCTTCTTGACCCCGGGGACCTCGCGCATCTTCCGAAGAAGGTCCGCATAGGACTTTTCAGAGATCTCGAGATTTTTGCAGGGCTCCGGAAAGAGACACTCGCGCTTCGGACAGACTCCGGACTTTAACTGTTTTTTGCAGGCTGGCTGATGGAAGTTTGCCGTTGGACCGCCCACATCGTGGATATAGCCCCGAAAGAGGGGATCTTTTGAGATGAGCACTTCCTCCTGAAGGATCGAGTCATCGCTCCGGGTCTGAATTCTCCGGCCCTGGTGGAAGGTCAGCGCGCAAAAGGAACATCCGCCAAAGCAGCCCCTGTTGGAGACAATGGAAAAGCGGACTTCCTCCAGGGCGGGGATACCGCCCGCATCTTCATAGTCCGGATGGTAAGTCCTGGCGTAAGGCAGACTGTAGACATCGTCCATCTCCAGGGTGCTCAGGGGCATGGCAGGAGGATTCTGTACCACATAGAAGGACCCGTAGGACTCAATCAGCCTCTTCCCGGAACAGGGATCCGTGTTCTGGAACTGAATCCGGAAGCTTTTCGCATAGTTCTCCCGATCCCGGCAGAGCTCCTCATAGGAGGGGAGAAGGACCGCGTCGTAGACCGATGAAAGATCCCGGGTGCGAAAGCATGTCCCGGGCACGTATGTGATCTCAGAGATCGGCAGCCCCGCATTCAAGGCCTCGGCAATCTCCAGAATCGAGTGCTCTCCCATCCCGTAAGAGATGAGGTCCGCTCCGCTGTCACAGAGGAGGGACTTCTTCAGGGAATCGCTCCAATAGTCGTAGTGGGCCAGCCTCCTGAGGGAGGCTTCAATGCCGCCCAGGATGATGGGAACATCCCGGAATTGTGACCGGATCAGACTGGAATAGACCTGGGCGGCCCGATCGGGCCGCCTCCCCGTTTTCCCCCCCGGGGAGTAGGCATCCGTCTGCCGTCTTTTCTTTGAGACCGTGTAGTGATTCACCATGGAGTCCATGTTTCCGGCAGAGACGAGAAAAGCAAGGCGTGGACGCCCCAGATAGCTGAAGGAGTCCGGATTTTTCCAGTCCGGCTGGGCGATGATGCCCACCGTGTAGCCATGGTCCTGCAGAAGGCGGGTGATGATGGCAGGCCCGAAGGAGGGATGGTCCACGTAGGCGTCCCCGGAAACATAGACAAAGTCGAGCTGAGAGATCCCCCGCTCCCTCAGATCTTCCGGGCTGACCGGAAGAAACTTCTCTCTCAGAACCCCGCCCTGGGGAATCCCATGGGCTTTCTCTCCCCTTCCACTGCTCTCTTTACCCATCTCGATCCTCCAAACAAAATCAGGGGCGAAGGATTTCCACAAAGCTCCGGATATAAAAGTCCACCAGCCGATAGAGCTCCTCCCGCCGGTCCTTCGCGAACTGGTCTTCCACCCCGCAGACCTCCATGCCGGCATTCTTTCCGGAGCAGGCTCCATTGGGCACATCCTCAAAAACAATACAGTCCCCGGGGGAAACGCCAAGGTCTGACGCTGCCGCCAGGTAGACGTCCGGAGCCGGCTTTCCCCGGGGGACACTCTGGGCTGAACGGATCAGGTCAAAGTCCTGAAGCATGCCATTTCCTTCCAGCGCCGCCCGTGTCAGCAGCTCAGAGTTGCTGGTGACCACGCCAAGTTTCAGTCCCTGCTCTTTCATCTGAAAGAGCAGGTCCCGCGCGCCCTCCTTCAGACGGACATCCCGCGCATATTTCTCATATGCCATTTCATTCCAGCTTTTCTGCATCAGTTCCGGGGGATCCGGAATGCCATAAGCGTCACGGAAGACTACTGCCGTCTCCGCCATGGACATGCCCTCAATCTTCTTCTGCAGACGCAGAAGCTCCGCGCGGCTGATCGTCTTTCCAAAGGAAGCCAGGTACTCGATGTCAATCCTGTCCCAGATCCACATGGAGTCCATCAGGGTTCCGTCAAGGTCAAAAAGCGCCGCCTTCTTCCCCTCCCAGACGCGAAAATCCGGCCTCTGTTTACGCATCCCCCATC
>CADBUA010000640.1 GCA_902797665.1 uncultured Lachnospiraceae bacterium
CAGGAAAGTCAAAAACAGGGAAGTCAAGGGCTTCTGCCCGGGCGCGTGAGAAGCTGAGAAATGATTGGGGAGAGCGGTATCGTGTAGTGCCGATGCCGGCAGAAGGCCGGGCTTATACGCGCGGCCAGGAAAATCTGCCAGGTATCGTCTCAGGATTGGCAGAAAAATGGGGGAGTTATGATTCAGTGTATTCTGAGCGGCTGCAATGGCCGTATGGGCAAGGTGATCACAGAGCTCTGCGAGGGGGATCCGGATTTCAGGATCGTGGCCGGCGTGGATGTTGCCGGCAAACCTGCCGGGGACTATCCGGTCTATGGGAGCTTTGACGAAATCAGGGAAAAGGCGGATGTGTGTATTGATTTCAGCTCGCCCAAGGCCTTTGACAGCATGATGGACTATGCGGTAAAGACAGGGACAGCAGCGGTCATCTGCACCACCGGCCTCTCAGAGGAGCAGATCCATCGGATTGAGCTGGAGAGCGCGAAGATTGCGGTCCTCCGCTCCGCGAATATGTCTCTCGGCGTGAATCTGCTTCTCGGCCTGGTCCGGGAGGCGGCAGAAAAGCTTTCCAAGAGGGGCTTTGACATTGAGATCGTCGAGCGCCATCACAATCAGAAAAAGGATGCGCCCAGCGGAACCGCGCTGGCTCTTGCGGAAGCCATCAATGAGGGCTGTGATCAGCGCTATAGCTATGCCTATGACCGCTCCGACCGTCTGGAGGTGCGCCGGAAGAATGAGATCGGGATCAGCGCGGTCCGGGGTGGGACGATTCCGGGTACGCATGAGGTGATCTTTGCCGGACCGGATGAGGTCATCGAGTTTTCACACATCGCCTACTCCCGCGCGATCTTCGGGAATGGCGCCATCTCGGCAGCAAAGTTCCTGGCCGGGAAGCGCGAGGGTTTCTATACGATGCGGGAAGTAATCGGAACCTGAGGGCCTTCGGGAGACAGAAACACAATGCTTTGCGGGTGAAGGAGTCATTGTATGTTAAAAGTGGTTAAATTCGGCGGCAGTTCCCTGGCCAGTGCTAAGCAGATGAGCAAGGTGGGGGCGATCGTGAAGGCGGAGGAGGAGAGACGCTTTGTCGTTCCCTCAGCGCCGGGAAGGCGCTTCTCCGATGACAGTAAGGTCACGGACATGCTTTACCGCTGCTATGACCAGGCTTCCGCGGGAAAGGACATCGCGCCTCTTCTCTCGGAGATCCGGGCACGCTATCAGGAGATCGTGGACGGGCTTTCGCTGAATGTCGATCTGGACACGGAGTTCAGCGTGATCTCTGACTATTTTATGCGCCAGGCGGGACGGGATTACGCGGCCTCCCGCGGGGAGTACCTCAACGGCAAGCTTCTGGCCGCCTACCTTGGCTTTAAGTTCATCGACGCAGCGGATATCATTCTCTTTGACTCGCACGGAAACTTCGATGCCGAGCGCACGAACGATGTCTGCCATGCCCGCCTGCAAACCACGGACAAGGCTGTGATCCCGGGCTTTTACGGGTCTATGCCGGATGGCTCCATCAAGACATTCTCCCGGGGCGGGTCTGATATCACAGGTTCCATCATCGCCCGTGCGGTTCGGGCCAATGTCTATGAAAACTGGACCGATGTCTCCGGCTGTCTGGTCGCGGACCCGCACCTGGTCAAAGATCCAGAGACGATCAACACGATTACCTACCAGGAGCTTCGGGAGCTGTCCTACATGGGCGCCTCGGTCCTCCATGAGGACGCGATCTTTCCGGTCCGGGCGGAGGGGATTCCCATCAACATCCGCAACACGAATAAGCCGGAGGATCCCGGGACCATGATCGTCGAGTCGACGGTCAGAAGCCCCTTGCATGTGATCACTGGAATCGCGGGGCGGAAGGGCTTCTGCTCGATCAACATCGACAAGGCCATGATGAACTCTGAGGTTGGCTTTGGGCGCCGCGTCCTGCAGGTATTTGAGGAGAATCGGATCTCCTTCGAGCATACACCCTCGGGCATTGACACCTTCTCTGTGCTGGTCCACCAGGAGGAGTTTGCGGACAAGGAGCAGGATGTGATCTCCGGTCTTCACCGCGCGGTGAGTCCGGACCGGATTTACCTGGAGTCTGACCTGGCGCTCATTGCCATCGTTGGGCGCGGCATGAAGAACGCGCAGGGGACCGCTGGCCGTCTCTTTACAGCGCTGGCCAGAGGCGGGGTCAACATCAAGATGATTGATCAGGGCTCCTCGGAGCTCAACATCATCATAGGCGTCCGGGATGATGATTTTGAACGGTCGATTCGGGCTATATACGAAGAATTTATCACGCGGGAGTCAAAGAACTGAAATATTTGCGAAATAGAAAGTCAAAAAGCAAAGTTTTGTTGACGATTGACGGGGCGAGTGCTAAACTTGCCTCTGTTTTTAAAATAGAAACCCGTAAGGCTTTTTGACGGAAGACGCGGGGGACTTTTTCCGGGCGCTTTCGCCCTGAAATTGTTTCAGGGTCTGTCACACCTGTTGAGCCCCGATGGATTCTGATGCTTCCGGGCATCGAGAGATTACAGGGGGTACGGGGATCCATGGAATCATCGACGGTGTTTTTTGAGGAGAAGGGAGAAGCTGACATGGTGGAGAAGAAGAATATCGACTGGTCGTCTCTGGGCTTTGGTTATATCAAGACCGACAAGAGATTTGTGGCCAACTACAAAGACGGCGCATGGGATGAGGGTGTGCTCACGGATGATGATACGGTCCGGATCACGGAGTGCGCAGGCGTTCTCCAGTACGCGCAGACCTGCTTTGAGGGTCTGAAGGCATACACAACCGAGGATGGCCGCATTGTCACCTTCCGCCCGGATCTCAACGCACAGCGCATGCATGATTCCTGCCTGCGTCTGGAGATGCCGCCCTACCCGGTGGACAAGTGGATCGACGCGGTTGTCGAGACTGTCAGGGCCAACGAAGCCTGGGTTGCTCCTTACGGGAGCGGTGCGACCCTCTACATTCGTCCCTATATGTTTGGCTCCAACGCGGTCATCGGCGTGAAGCCGGCTGATGAGTATCAGTTCCGCATTCTGGTTACTCCGGTGGGACCTTATTTCAAGGGCGGCGCGAAGCCGATCACGATCCGCGTCTCTGATTTTGACCGTGCAGCGCCCCATGGCACCGGACACATCAAGGCCGGTTTGAATTATGCCATGAGCCTCCATGCGATTGTCGATGCCCACAAGGCGGGCTTTGACGAGAACCTGTATCTGGATCCGGGTACTCGGACCAGGATCGAGGAGACCGGCGGAGCAAACGTCCTTTTGGTGAAGAAGGACGGCACCCTGGTTGTTCCGAAGTCCTCGTCCATCCTTCCGTCCATTACGCGGCGCAGCCTGGTCTATATCGCCGAGAACATCCTTGGGATGAAGGTGGAAGAGCGTGAAGTCCTTTTCCAGGAAGTCCGCGATGGTGAATTCGAAGAGTGCGGTCTCTGCGGGACTGCGGCAGTAATCTCTCCGGTTGGGAAGATCTATGACCACGGCAAGGAGTATGCGTTCCCGAGCGGTATGGAGAAGATGGGACCGGTCCTGCAGAAGCTTTACGACACGCTGACCGGCATCCAGATGGGACGCCTTGAGGCACCGGAGGGCTGGATCAAGGTCATTGACTGATTCCCCGGGTGAGGCGAATGAGATTGGACGCATCCGGGGATCTCAAAAGAGGAAAATGAGAGTGGGCGCGTTTTGAGATCTGTCGCTGATACAGATGGATGGCTTTCTGCCCGCGGGCATGAGAACCTGAAAATAACTGGCGTGAACGGGCATTTACCGTAGAAGCATCTGACAAATCCGAATGCTGCCCGGTATATGCTTCCGCTTGCTCCTCGGCGGAAAAGCATGGCTCTGTCAGAACTGACAGAGCCATTTTTCGTGTCATCTGGATCTCTCCTCATTCAGAGGGACGCCAGACTATGAAGGTTCCAGCTTCCCATGTTTGATTTTCCCAGGCCTTTGTCCTATTATGGGCTTAATGATGGGATGTTATGCGAACAAGTACAGGCAG
>CADBUA010000641.1 GCA_902797665.1 uncultured Lachnospiraceae bacterium
GATGGGGGAGAAAGAGTCCATGGCGAAGGCTGCCCGGGAGAGGACTCCGATATTCGCATTCTCAGACCCGGCACTTCCGTTGAAGTGAAGCTTCGCTTCTTTCTTTGAGGACAGATCCTCCACAATTCCGTCATCTGTGACGTGGAAGATGTTCCAGCTGCTGTCAAAAGCATCGGCCATCAGCGTGTCCAGGAAACGGAGCGAAACGTTTACGCTGCCATTCGGCTCGATGACTTCTCCCTCCGGGCTCTCCAGGCTCAGATCATAGCGATAGGCCTTGTTCAGGCTCTGCCCTTCGTCTTCCAGAAGCTGTAGGATCTGCCTGTCCGTGTCCTCAGCGCTGCTTTCACCCAGAGAGGTGACCAGCAGTCTGGTGCCAAGCGGCAGGACTCCTTCCGCGCAGTCCAGGCGGACATACAGCTCCCCCTTCAGGCTCTTTGTCAGCATGGTCTCATAGGACTTGACTTTGGAAAAGACAAAGCGGAGACTCTCCGTCCCAGGGATTCTCCAGGTCTCCCAGTCAGTCGTATAGCTGAAGGACCAGGAATCCTTCAGCCGGGATCTTTTGAAGGCCAGGATGGTCTCATCCCCGGCTTTCGCGTACTTGTAGACATACTTATAGCGGATCTCTGTTTTCGGATCGGCCAGGGTGATGCTGCCCAGCTGGGGATCTGTCAGATCGATGGTATCGCTGATGGAGAAGTCGAGCACCTGATCCAGCGGGACGGCCTGGTATTCCTGGCAGAGAAGAGAGCCGTAGGGGTCCACAAAAGAGATGAGCGGACCGGAAGGCACACTCATTTCCATCCCTGTCTCATCTGGCGCATCCGGGAGCACAGGCTCGGTTTCTGTCTCGTCTTCGGCCTCGCTGTCTTTCCCGAGGACCATGAAACCAATAATCTGTCCGTTCCCAAAGTCCAGCTCCACCAGGCGCGCAGAAGCCGGCACGCCTGAGACATCTGAATCCGCCCAGATCGTGCCAGACATAGCGATGGAGAGAAGAAGAACCATCAGGAGAATGGATGCTTTTCTGATGAATTTCAAAAATGTCTGAGATATCACTTTTGCCATTCCTATATTGATACATAACATATATATTTTTGAATATGACATGATTTATACCTCCTGGTGTTTTTGCCTGCCTGAAGGTTTCTTTTTCCTGGCTTCCGCTCCTGAAAACCCATGTTTCGGCCAGATCTCCCCGCGAGCGCAAAAAGCTGCAAAAAAGAAGCGCAAGTGGGCATATCCCTCGGGAAGCATTTGGCGAATCCAATGCTTCTCCATATAAATCCAGCACAAGGTTCATTCTGATGACTTTCGCAAAAAAATATTAAGGTTATACTAAGTTTTCATTCAAATTACGCAAGACGTATCGGTGCGGTTGAATAGTTGTCTTATTCAAATGATAACATATCTTGCCCTCGTTGTGAAGATTGCGAAGGCGGATCCTTTGGTCAGGGAAGACCGAAAATCCGCCTGGCAGGATCCTGGAATCCCAGGGAAGACTTCAGAAGAGCATTTATCGACCAACCATCAACCATCATCTGCCTTTCTTCCGGCTTGCCTGCTCTAGCTGAATGTTGCGGCAAAGCGGCAGGAAAGGTTATGCTGGAAAGGGGAGCGGATCCTGAGGATCTGTGCCTGCCCTGGGAACAGGAATGCTTTTGGAAAACCTTCTCGCGCAGGGATCCATATATTTTCATGTTAAAAAACAGGAATTCTGAGTATAAAAGCAGAAAAAAAAGAGACAGCTGAATACGGAGGATGGACTTGGACAAAAGGATAAAGTTTATAAGAATACAGCTTATATTGCGATGTGCATTTCTCTCTGTGTTCTGCCTCTGTCTTGACGGCTTTCTGGTCAGATCTTTCGGCAGTACGCTGGATGAGACAGAACCGACGGAACTGACAGAACCGACAGAGATTGTCCTTGAGGAGGGGATCTCCCAAAAAGCGCTCACGGAAGGCGGAAGCTATATTCTCTCCGGCAGGGCAGAGGGAGAGCGGATTGTTGTGGACGCGCCAGGTCAGGAGCTGTTTCTGCTTCTGAATGGGATCGATCTCACGGCGGATCATACAGCCGCAGTCTATGTAAAAGACGCCAGCTCGGTGACTCTGGAGCTTGCTGAGGGCAGTGAAAACCGGATCAGATCAAAAGGGAAGTTCGAAGATCCGGAGGATGACGGCATTGATGCCGCTGTATTTGCCCGAGATACGCTGATCATAAAGGGAGATGGCGCTTTGACGGTCAAAAGCGGCAAGGGACACGGCATTGTCTCCAAGGATGTATTGAAAATCCTGGGAGGGGCTTTGTCGATCAGCTCCGGAAAAGACGGGATACAGGCCAGGGACAGGGCTGAGATTTCCGGCGGGACCGTTTTGATTGACGCCGGGGATGAAGGGATCAAATCAGACGGGGAGATCCTCATCTCAGGGGGCGTTTTTCTGATACGCGCGGAGGAGGATGGTGTCCGGGCTGATGAGAAAGTCCTCTTTGACGGCGGCGAATTCTCCATCGAAGCATACGAAGGGATCGAGACCACAATCCTCAGCATCGAGGATGGCAGAATCATGATCAGAGCAGAAAGCGACGGGATGAATGCGGGACATAAGGGAAAGGACAGGAGCCTGGAGCCTTCTGTCCAGATAGGCGGAGGGGACATCCTGATCCGGATGCCGGAGACGGGCGCTGATGCAGATGCCATCGACTCCAATGGGGACCTGATCATCAGGGGAGGAACGATTGCCATAGAAACTGGCAGAAAAGGCAGGCAGGCCTTTGATTACCTGGGCAGAGGCATATTCGAGGGAGGCACCATAAGGGTCAATGGAGAGGAGATCTACGAGCTTTCTCCTGACCGCGCCCGCGAAGACTGAAGGAGGATCTGAAGCACTGGCGCCGCCGGGGCTGACATCCGGCCTCTTCCATGTGTGTTTCTCATCCTCAGCTCTTATGGTATAATGATATATATTGTTTTCGAATGATGGTCGGGACTGACGGACGATAGAGATCACGATAGAGATCACGATAGAGATCACGATAGAGATCAGGAGGGAGTTCTGATGGACATACTGCGGTCTGTAAGTACTTTTGAAGTTCAAGCCTATGAATGGCTGTGGAAACCGTTTATTCCACTTGGGGAGGTCACGCTTCTTTTGGGCGGGGACACTGTGGGAAAGACGTCTCTTCTGATGAATCTGGCGGCCGCTCTGACTTCAGGGACAGCGCTGCCTGACGGACAATCCACAAAGGAAGCGCAGTCGGTGATCTTTCAGACCGTTGAGAACAGTTACAATAAAATCATCCATCCGGGGGTGAAAGCCCTGGGAGGGGATGTCGTGAATCATCTGTTCTGCATTGACCCGGAGGACAACTACAATAAAAAGCTTCTGATGGACGATGACAGGCTGGAGGCCTGTGTCTGCGAGGGCGATGTGAAGCTTTTGATCCTGGATCCCATCGAAGATTTTGTGGAGAGCCCCAGTGAGATCTTTGACCCCGGTATGATGCGCAGATATCTGACGCCTCTGGTCAGTCTTGCTCAGAAGTCCGGAATCGCGATTGTGCTGACGGAGAGCCGTGGAAGCCGGTATGGAGAATATGACAACTGCCCGGGCATTCGGGATATCATGAGTCAGTGCAGGAACGTGATCATGCTCTCTCAGAATGATCTGGATCCGAACGTGAAGTATCTGACGATGGAGAAGACAAACATCACAGATCCTTACTATGCTGAAGAATTCAGAGTTGAACTGAAAGAGCGCTTTCTGAAGTTTCAGTACATTGGCAGCAGGCCGAAAACGGATCTCAGGAAGGATCAGAATCCGATTCAGCTCGAACTGGAAGAGACGAAGGCGTTTTACTGCGGGAAGCGGATTCTGGAGATGGTCAGCGGCGGTCCCGTTCTCTGCACATCCATCACGAATGTTCTGAGGCAGGAATTGGGAGAGGTCTCCGATCTGGCGATCTTTGAGGGGAAGACCAGAGCAAAGGTGGAATCCATTCGGAGGAAGCAGGGATGGTACTGGCGGGCAAATGGAGATCAGCGGGAACCGCTGGAGTAAGCCTTTTTTTTCAGCAGTCTGGGGAAGATGCTGGTTAATATTGAAAAATATGTAGCTGTCCAGTTTGTTTTGCATACTTGCTGTGCAAAGTAAGGCTATACATTTCAAAAGCAAAATATCGAAAAATATATCAACGAGCGTGGGAATCGTAACAGAATTGCTGCGAGCGGGCATATAGCGGTGAAACATCTGATAGATTCGAATGGTTTCCGCTATAACAAAAGATATCGAAGGGCATCGATCAATATAGCAGGAAGAAAAACAGTGCCTTTCCGC
>CADBUA010000642.1 GCA_902797665.1 uncultured Lachnospiraceae bacterium
CCATCTTCATTGAAGAAATTCACAAGGTCTTTGCCCTTCCCGCCCTGGGCGCCATAGCCTGGCACCAGAATATAGCTTTTCGGCATGATCTTCCGGAGGGTCTTTCCCATCTCCGGGTAGGTCGCTCCAACCACAGCTCCGATCTCGCTGTAGCCTGTCTCTCCGATGAGGCGCTCCTCTGAAGCCCACTCCGCGACCTTCTCCGCCACAAGCTCATAGAGGGGACGGAGCCTCCATCTATTCGCTTCCCCCTGAGAAGCCTCGAGAACTGTCTCCAGGCTCAGGGGAGACTTCCCCGCGAAGAAGACACTGCCCGGGCCGTCCCCGACAGGGTCCAGAACCAGTCGATCCTGGAACTCCCCACTGGAGGGGTTGGAAGTCTTTACCAGAAGAAAGATTCCCTTGTCCTCGGCATCACAGACCTTCAGGAAGGGCAGTACGCCATCCGTCCCAAAGTAGGGATTTACCGTCGCGAAGTCTTCATCAAAGAGAGGATAGGCTCTGTCTCCGACCATGGAGCGGCCCAGATGAGCCCTGGCATAGCAGTCCGAGGTGGACCCGATGTCCCCTCGCTTCACGTCCCCGATCACGATCAGTTCATGGGCCTTGGCATAGTCCACCGTTTTCTGGAAGGCTGAAAGCCCGGGAAGCCCGTATTGCTCATACATCGCGATCTGGATCTTCACGGACGGGACCAGTTCATACACTGCGTCGATGATCTTTTTGTTGAAGATCCAGACTGCCTCCGCCGCCGCTTCCAGCGTCTCCCCCATTTCGTTGAAAACCTTCGTTTTCAGGGTATCCGGTATCAGGGAGAGCTGGGGGTCCAGCCCCACACAGATCGGAGCCCCCGTCTTCTGAATCCTTCTGACCAGCTGATCAATCATCCGCTTCCTCCTCTCCGTCACGATAGACAATCTCCCCGCTGCAGATCGTGTACTTCACTCTGCCGCGCACTTTCCATCCGTCAAATGGGGTGTTCTTTCCCTTTGAGACAAATGCCCTCCGGTCAATGGTCCACTCCTCCGACGGGTTGATCACCACCACGTCCGCCGGATTGCCGACGGCAAGCCGCCCGTCCCCATACTGCTGTGTCAGATCCGGGATCGCTGCCGGGGCGCTGGACATGACCCGGGCAAAGTCCAGGGGTGACAGGATCCCCGGCTCCACGAGCTTTGTGATCACAATGGGAACCGCAGTCTCCAGCCCCACAACTCCGAAGGCGGATGAAGTCATGGACCCGAACTTCTCATTAGCCGCGTGCGGTGCATGGTCCGTGGAGATGCAGTCAATGGTTCCATCCCGGAGCCCTTCGATCAAAGCATCCCTGTCCTCCTTTTTCCGGACCGGCGGATTCATCTTGAACATCGGATTGTCACTGGGAATGTCATCCGAAGTCAGGGCGATGTGGTGGGGCGTCACCTCCGCCGTCACCTTCAGGCCCTTCTGTTTGGCAATCCGCACCATCTCCACTGAGTCCCTGGTGGAGACATGGCAGAGGTGGAGCTTTGCCCCTGTCTCTTTTGCCAGCAGGATATCCCGCGCGGCAATGGTGTCCTCTGTGCTGTTGGAGATTCCCGGAAGATGAAGCCTTCTGGCGTTCTCGTCTTCATTCATGACCCCGCCATCCGCCAGGTCCAGATCCTCGCAGTGATCAAAAACCGGAATGTTCAGCCGGGCGGCGGTCCTCATCGCGTCCTTCATCAGCCGGGCGTTCTTCACGCTTTTCCCGTCCTCAGAGATCGCCGGTGCTCCGGCGTCCACAAGTCCCTCGATATCTGAGAGCTCCAGCCCCTTTTCCCCTTTGGTGATCGATCCGATCTGCATCACATGGATCGGGGAGAGGGCCGCGCTCTTGAATCGCACATAGTTGAGCTTGTCCGGGGCATCAATGACCGGCTTTGTGTTCGGCATCGCCAGGATGGTCGTAAATCCGCCCCTGGCCGCCGCAGCAGCCCCGGTTCGAATATCCTCCTTCCAGATCTGACCAGGATCACGCAGATGTACATGCAGATCCACCAGGCCAGGCATCACAAAACATCCGGAGGCGTCGATCAGGACCGACTCGTCCTTCACCACATCCACATCAGACTTTCCATCCATCGACCCGGTCTTCGCGATCTTCTTCTTCTTTGGCGCCGGCATATCCAGCTTTTCCCCGATCGCCGTCACCACTCCATCCTCGATCAGAACGTCGGCAGTCTGATCCATCCTGGAGTCCGGGTCAAGCACTCTCCCATTCTTTATCAGTATCTGCATGAATCCCTCTCAATCTTCCTTATCTGAATCTTTCTTATCTTCCTTCGTCTTCCTTATCTTCTTCATCTCCCGGGCATCAATAGGGAAAGCCTGCCCTGCAAGGCCCTGAAAGCCGCTCCCTCTTTTTGGGGGCATGTAAAGGCCTTCCGGCCGCTTTCTCTCTGCCCATTCCGCCTGCCGTTTCCCAAAGGCGCGTAAGCATCTGCGAAAGAGGGATGCGAGCAGGCCTATAGTGGTGAAACAACTGGCCACTCTATGCAATAAATCCTGGATTTCCCTGTTCTGACCTCTGCATGCTCCCTTTTTTCCTTTTTCAGTTCAAGGAAAAAGCGATTCCCCGGGATGGTCACATCTCAGGTACGGGGACCGGTCGGTTCTGATCCCAGGCCTGGGACACGTCAAACAGGTCCGACAGAAGCTCCGGATTGTAATACATCCTGTAACCGTCCAGGTTTCTGCGTCCCTGCCTCATATAGTCATTCCCGAACTGAACCCAGTAGCGCACAGAGCCATCCACGTTGCAGTAGAGATCAAACCCGGCGGACTTATAATAATCAAACAGGGGATTCTCGTGGGTGTATGGCTCCCAGTCGGAGATGTCCGCGCCGAAAGCGAAGATCAGGACATTGGTCTCCCCCACGATCGGGGCGACATAGTTCTGCCATCTCTCGTTGTCCGTTCTTACGCTCTCCATCGTCCGCTCCCGGGGCGCGATATGCCCCCAGGTATGAGAGGCAAACTCCCAGCCCTCTTCTTTCATCGCGTCGGCTACCGCCTTCGCCTCCGCACACTCTGCATCAAAATCAAAGTCCGGATGGCTGTCGAAAAAAGCCTGCTGGTATTTTGTGATGCGGCTGCTCTCCCGGGTCTTGTAGACCTCATCGGTCCG
>CADBUA010000643.1 GCA_902797665.1 uncultured Lachnospiraceae bacterium
CCTGATCAGTTCTGCACAAAGTTCTGAATCTGAAGTGCAGACTTTTTCAGCTGGAAGATTGGGGGATTTGTGGATGAAGGCGCGAGAGGGTGTTTCGTCTGCTGCAGGATGCAGGCATCTGATCACAGAAGAAAGAATGGCAGTATACAATGGCGGACGCTATATAAAAAATGGTAACTGTCCAGTCCGCCTGGCGACAAGCGGCCAAAGCGGACTGGACAGTTACCATGGATCAATGGATCAGAAGATAGTCTGCAAAATCTGTCCGGGGTTTGTCCTCGACAAGGTCCTGAATGGAGGGAACGCTCCCGTAATGCCGGGAAATATCAAAAACGGCGCTGATGTCAATCCCGAGATGGGAGGCGATCAGCCGCATGGGGAGGTTCTTTCTGCGAAGTTTCAGGACGATCAGGATGAGGCGCTCATCAATCAGAGCGGGGGAGTCCGGATCCAGGAGTTCGGCAAAGCCCCTGTCCGGGAGCGGAATACGGCGCTTCTGTTCCTTCTGGATTGCTTTTCCAATCCGGGCTACGGTCTCGTTGATCTCCTTCATTCCGTCTTCGTCCGGTATTTGAAAGCGCTCGAAAGAACCGGCCCGCTCCGCGTCCGCTACCAGGTCGTTCATTCTGGCCCGCATCACTTCCATCTCCAGCGTGGCGGATTTTACCTGCGCCTGCAGGTCTTTGATCTGTCCCCGGAGCTTTTCCGTATCTTTGGACTTTTCCTTTTTCTGCATCTTTTCCCTGTCCTTTGTTCAGCCTCAGCCTGTGTGATAGAGTATAGCACATATCCATGATCCATGCGGGGCCTTAGCTATTTTGCCGCCTTCCGCCTGGGAGAGGGGGCTGTTTGAACTTGAAGAATGAGATCCGGATTTCTGTCCGGAACCTGGTGGAGTTTATCCTCCGGTCGGGGGACATTGACAGAGGCGGCGGGAAAATCGAGAGTGATGCGATGGCGGCAGGGGCCAGGATGCACCGTTATCTCCAGAGCAAGGGTGGTTCCAGCTATCACTCGGAGGTTTTCCTCAGCCGCTCTTTTTCGTTTCCGGAAAAGGAGGGTGAAATCTCGGAGCGGGATTTCACGTTGACGGTGGAGGGACGCGCTGACGGGATCATCAGCGGGGAGGATCGCTTCACCATCGATGAGATCAAGGGGGTCTTCCGGGAGGTCAAAGACCTCACGGATCCGGTTCCGGTCCACGAAGCGCAGGCCAGATGTTATGCGTATCTCTTTTTGCGGGACCTGAGGGAGAAACATCCGGAAGCGTGTGGCGGAGAGAACACGGAAGATCGCAGAAGCGGAGGAGCTGCCCAGGAGACATCCAGAGGAAAGAAAAAGGGAGGAAAAGAAAAGAAGGAAAAGCGGCCTCCGATGGAGATCGACGGAACAAACCTGAGCGCCGGGGCGCTGGACTTTATCACGGTACAGATGACCTACGTGAATCTGGAGACCTCTGAGATCAGAAGGCTGCGCCAGCGCGCAAGCTTCGAGGAGCTTGAGACCTGGTTTTTCGGGATTCTGTCTCAGTACCGAAAGTGGGCGGAGTTTCAGATTGTCCACAAGAGCATCCGCCAGGCTTCCATCAGGACAGTGGAGTTCCCCTATCCCTATCGGAAGGGGCAGAGAGACCTGGTGGCTGCAGTCTATCAGACCATCCGGCGGAAGAAGAAGCTCTTCATCCAGGCACCCACTGGCTCCGGAAAGACGCTGGCAGCGGTATTCCCGGCGGTTCGGGCTGTTGGAGAGGGATATGGAGACCGGATCTTTTACCTGACGGCACGGACCATCACCCGCACCGTGGCGGAGGAGAGCTTTTCCCTCCTTCAGAAAAACGGCCTGATCTTTCCGGTCGTGACCATCACAGCCAAAGAAAAAATCTGCCTCATGCTCAGGGAGAAAGAAGGCTTCGATGCGGCAAAGGGTCCGGAAGACATAGAAGAAAAAGAAGAAAACGAAGACATCAAGGGCATACAAGCCATAGAGGGTATAGAGGGTATAGAGGGCATTAAGGGTATCAAGGAGACGGGCAATACGCCTCAGGCATTCAGAGAGGC
Organism: uncultured Lachnospiraceae bacterium; assembly: GCA_902797665.1. Taxonomy (GTDB): domain Bacteria; phylum Bacillota; class Clostridia; order Lachnospirales; family Lachnospiraceae; genus Porcincola. The sequence goes on from CADBUA010000643.1 coordinate 2,058, forward strand.
AGAGAGCCGCAGCGGACCGCCCTGCAGTCCAAAGACCTGC
>CADBUA010000644.1 GCA_902797665.1 uncultured Lachnospiraceae bacterium
AGAAGACTTTTTATTAGAAAGATGATACACTGACCCAGTATAGGGCTATATAGCGGAAAGCAAGAGCTTTTGCCGGTGTATCCCTGTATGCGCCCGCCTGAGCCATGCTCGCGGGGACCATTGTTTCTGCCGGAGGGGGATCATGTACAGGAAGAGTGCGAAGGGCTGGATCAAGCACTTTGACTTTATCATACTGGATGCTGTGGCTTTGCAGCTGGCATTGCTTCTGGCCTACTATGTGCGGCACTGGGATCTTCTGGAGCCGGAGAGCCATTTCTACAACCTGAACATGTATGAGGTGCCGATCTACCGGCAGAGCGCCGTGCTGCTTCTTCTGATTGATCTGGCCCTGGCGGCCCTGTCCCGGCCCTACACGAATATCCTGAGACGCACGAAGTGGGGAGAGTTCTGGGCCATGACAAGGCATGCCTCCTACACGATGCTCCTCTTCGCGCTGGCTCTGTATGTCCAGAAAAACCCACTGGAGACCTACTATTCGAGATGGGTCTACCTTTTGACCTATCTCTTTTTTATCGTCATCGGCTTTGGACTGAGATCCTTCCAGAAGCGGCATCTTCATCAGAGGATGTCCCTGAGCGGGAGCCGATCCCTGCTCATCGTTGCGACAGAAAGCCTGGTGGAGAGCGCGGTTCGGACTGTGAAGTGCAACAATTTCGCCTTCACCCGGATTCTTGGAGCCTGTGTGGTGGACCGGGATCTGACGGGGCAGGAGATTTCGGGAGTAAAGATTTTAGCCGGCGGCGGGGATGTCTTTGACTATGTCCTGCGGGAGTGGGTGGACGAGGTTCTTCTGGTCTTTCCCAAGGACTATGAACTGAATGAAACTGGAAGATGGTATGTGAAGAAGTTCGCCGACATGGGGGTGGTGGTGCATCAGACCCTTATGGACGGGATGGAGCTCCCGGGACGGGAGCAGCTCTTTGAGCACTTCTGCGGCTACTCGGTTCTGACCACTTCCATGAAGACGGTTTCCGGCGCCTCTGTTGTGATCAAGCGTCTTCTGGACATCATCGGCGGCCTCATCGGCTGCCTGTTCGCGCTTCTCTTTACCTGCATCTTTGGGCCCATCATCTATCTGAGCTCGCCTGGGCCCATTTTTTTCTCCCAGGTCCGGGTTGGCAAGGGCGGGAAGAAGTTTCGGATCTACAAGTTCCGTTCCATGGTGCTGGGCGCGGAAAAGGCCCGGTCCGAGCTCCTCGATCAGAACCGCTTTGACGATGGAATGATGTTCAAGATGGAGGAAGACCCACGGGTCATTGGGAGCCGGATTCTGCCGGACGGGACCTACAGGAAAGGGGTTGGAAATTTCCTGCGGGACCACAGCATTGACGAGTTCCCGCAGTTTTTCAATGTCCTGAAAGGGGACATGAGCCTGGTGGGAACCCGGCCGCCGACGGTGGATGAGTGGGAGAAATACCAGCTGCACCACCGGGCCCGTCTCTCGATTAAGCCCGGCATCACCGGCATGTGGCAGGTCAGCGGGCGGAGCAACATCACCGACTTTGAGGAGGTCGTGCGGCTGGACACCGAGTACATCAACAACTGGACCCTGGGCCTGGATTTCCGGATTCTTCTTCGAACCGTGCGGATTGTACTGAGCCGGGAAGGAAGTATGTAAAGCATGCAGATGAAGGCCTGCTTTGGGAAAGCATTCGCATGAATGGGACCTTTGGGCTCAATAAGCATGCGCCCGGAGGAGCGTCTGGGGCGGAAGATCAGAGAAGAATCCCTGGCGGGGAATATACAGAGGAATATAGAGACAGAAGGAGAGATGACTGATGGAACATCCGGATTCCTGTTACATGAATGTGGGCTTTCTCGGCGGTGCCATGGAGGTCGGCGCCAGCTGTATTCTGATCCAGATCGCGGATTACAGAATTCTTCTGGATTGCGGAATTCGGCAGACCGGGGGAAAGGATCCCCTTCCGGATCTTAGAAAGATCCAGGAGTGCGGGGAACTGGACGCGATCATCATCAGTCATGCCCACATGGACCACATCGGGTCTCTCCCGGTCATTTCCCGTGAATATCCCAATGCGCCGATCTACATGACCAGCATGTCGGCGGATCTGACGCGGGTCCTTCTCTACGACAGCCTGAAGCTGATGGACCGCCAGGAGGACGGGATCCCGATGTATGCCCAGAAACACGTACTGGACACGCTGGCCCGGATCCACCCTATCCGCTTTAATGAGCCGGGGGAGATCCTGCCGGATCTGTCCATGACCATGTATCCGGCGGGGCATATCGCCGGTGCCGCCTGTATCTATCTGACCTCCCCCGCGGGGAGTCTGTTCTATTCCGGGGACTTTAGTTCCTTTTCCCAGAACACCATCGAGGGGGCGATGGTGCCCAAGCTCCGGCCGGATGTAGCGATTCTGGAGTCGACCTACGGGGACCGCCTGCACTCGAACCGGCAGGTGGAGGAGGGAGCCCTTCTCAAACTGGTGGCGGAGTGCGCGGAGAAGAAGGGGAAGATGCTGATCCCTGCCTTTGCCCTGGGCAGATCACAGGAGGTCATTCTGATTCTCCGGCGGGGAATGGCTTCGGGTGCCATCCCCCAGATCCCGGTCTACGTGGACGGGATGGTGCGGGATATCTGCACGGTCTATTCCAGGTATCCGACCTTTCTGAAACGGAGTCTGGCCAGGCAGGCGGAGCGGGGCAGACCGCTTTTCTACAATGAGACGATTCTGCCGGTTCTGCCGACCAGCAAGCGGGATGAACTTATCGCCCAGGACGGGCCGGTGATTATTGTCTCCAGCTCCGGCATGCTGACTGGCGGACCCAGCATCATCTACGCCTCTATGATCGCGCCCCGGGAGGACGGTTACATTGTCATCACGGGCTATCAGGATGAGGAGGCACCGGGCCGCAAGCTTCAGGAGCTTCTCGACGCTCCTCCTTCGGAGGAGCGGACCCTCTCCCTGGGCGCACTGACTGTTCCGGTCAGGTGCAAGGTCGCCAAGATCGGCATCTCCGCCCATGGGGACAAAAGCGAGATTCAGGCCCTGGCGGAGCGCCTTTCGCCCAGGTTCCTCTTTCTGGTCCACGGAGACCCGGCGGTCATTCCCGGCCTGGCCGCGGATATGGGCCTGGACTACCGGACCCGGATCTATACGCCGATGGACGGGGACTTTGAGGAGATTCAGCTGAAGAACCCGCGCCAGCAGCTGAAGCGTAAGTTCCTGTACACCATGCAGAGGCAGGAGGAGTTGAATGATCCGGAGAACCCGGAAAAGTCTGTTCTTCTCCAGAAGCTTTTCGCCTCCTACCTGAAGGAGCATTACCCGGACGGGCGCTTCACGATTCAGGAACTGAGCTACATCTGGTACGGGACTGTGAGATCCTCCGACGAGGAAGTGGAGAGCTTTCGCGCCCAGGTCAATGCCAGCCCCTACATCAGCAACGACATCCGGCGGATGTTCCTCTACCGGCCGGCAACGGAGGACGAGATCAAGGAGGCATTGACCTTCCACGGGCCCAACCAGGACGAGCTGAAAGCCGCGGCCATGGAGGTCTTTGGACGTATTCCCGTGAGGAAGGTTTCCTTCTACATCGACCGCAGCGAGGCCAACCTCCAGGTGGACTTCCCACTTCCCTGGCGGGATGAGTTCGAGAGCCAGAAGGGGGAGTTTCTGAAGCGTACCGGCTTCCGGATCAGCATGAATGAGACCCCCAATGAGCACGCAATGGATGAATACCTCAAGGCACAGTTCGGCAGCTCCCTCCTGAAGGTCTCCATGCGGAAACAGGAGGGGAAGATCGTGCTCCGCCTGAAGGGGGATGTCACGGAGGAGCAGTTTTCCTCTGTAGCGGAGGAGTTTAAGTCCCTGACTGGTTACCAGCTGCTGACCCAGGAGGCTCTGGGCAGCCAGGATGTCTCTATCGCCCCCCTGGATGAGTTCCTTCCTCCGGAGGGAGGAGAGAAGATGGAGCAGAACAAGGCCCTGACGCTGGTTGGCAATGCTTTCCGGGGCAGGAAGAATCCGCCGCAGAAAAAAGGGGTTGGGAACGACCATTCTGGCTGCTATATCCGCCTTTCCTTTATGACCCCGGCCATCGGCAGGCAGAGTTCGGAGCTGATTCAAAAGCTTGCCTCTGAGACCGGCTGGCGAATCCGGATCGCGGACAGCGTCAATCAGAATGAAATCTTCCGTATGGCCCTGGAAGAATGTGAAAAGCGGAACGTGGAGCTCATGAAGAATCCCTCCTACCAGCCGGGAACCGGCAGCCTTGTGCTGAGGCCTGTCATCGGGACAGATCCGGATCGTCTGGCGGAGGTGATCTGGGCGCTCACTGACAAGACCGGTCTGAAGATTACGTCTGTATGAGCTGCCGGATGACGCTGTTTCCTGGGATCAGAGAAGGCACTGGAGGGAACCATGAATACAACACTGGTCTACATTGAGAAAGGGGAAGAAGTCCTCATGCTTCACCGGGTGCGGAAGAGCGGGGACATCAATGCCGGAAAGTGGATCGGGGTCGGCGGGAAATTTGAGGAGGGAGAGAGTCCTGAGGCGTGCATGCGGCGTGAGGTCTTCGAGGAAACAGGCCTTCAGGTCGACGAGTACCGTTATGCTGCTGTTGTGACCTTTTCCTGCGATGACGACTACGAGCTCATGCATCTCTTCCTCGTGACGCGTTTTCACGGGGAGCTTCAGACATGCGCGGAGGGAGACCTGGAATGGCTGCCCAAAAGCCAGCTGACGGAGATCCCCCACTGGTCTGGGGACCGGATTTTTCTCTCCCTGCTCTTTGGAAAGCCCCGCCCCTTTTTCTCCCTGAAGATGGTCTATGAAAAGGGGATCCTGCTTGAGGCTTCCCTGAACGAGCACCCCTGCCTGGTGACGGATCGTCTGATCCTGCGACCCTGGCTTCTGGAGGACGCGGAGACCCTCTACCATCTGGCCAGCGATCCGGCTGTGGGTCCTCCCGGCGGCTGGGCACCCCATATGTCCGTCGAGGAAAGTCTGACGGTGATCCGGGAGGTTCTGAGCCGGCCGGAGATCTACGCCATTGTGCCGAGGGGAGAGAGCGAGCCCATTGGATGCATAGGCCTTCAGAACTTCCGCCTGGCCGGGCCGGACGGAGAATTGTTCTCATTCTTTGATGAGCGGAAAAGCGGGGATCCGGGTCTGTGCACGAAGGTCTCACTGCAGGAGACAGGACTTCGGGAGGGGGATTTTACCATCGAGGCGGAGCTCGGCTACTGGCTGGGCAGGCACAGCTGGGGGCAGGGCTTTATCTATGAAGCCTCAAAGGTCTTGATGGACCGGGGCTTTCGGCGTCTCAACCTGTCCCGGATCTGGTGCTCCTACTTTCTTCCGAATGAGCGCTCCCGCAGATCCCAGGAGCAGCTGGGTTTCCAGTTTCATCACCGGACGGATGGCGTGAAAGTCAAGGCCCTTCATGAGGTTCGGACTGAGATTACAAACGTGATGACCAGAGCGGATTATTTTCTCGGAGTGTCTGAGTAGAGAAGCACTGCGGGATGTGAAATTGCCTGCCTGAAGGAGCTGCGGCAGGGGAGCGCCGGAATGAGATACGGATCTTTTGAATGAAGCGCACTCTTTGAGAGATACTTCCAGATTAAGAAGATATCAACGAAAAAGTTTCCCGGCTTCAGGGAAACTATGGTAAAATTTTGGTAACAGACCAGTCCGCTTTGCGTGCTTTGTGCTGAGCGTGAGAAAAGGAATGAAAGAATAAGAAAATCTTAATATATAAAAATCAAAAAGACAATATATTCTGATTTCCTGGAATCCTGAAATTCTGAAATTTTGAAATCAGAGGAGAATAATTAAGTAATTAAAAACATTGACATTAGTGATTATATGTGTTTGAATATACTCATGGGAGGATACTATTTATGAACAC
>CADBUA010000645.1 GCA_902797665.1 uncultured Lachnospiraceae bacterium
AGAAAAGAATGAAAAAGAGCAGACACAGCAGCTTGAAGACAGCGGCAGGCCTTCTGACGCTTACCGTCCTGGCCCTTCTCTTCTCTCTCGCGCATCCGGGAAGACTTTACGCGGCGGAGACCGAGACGGAGCTATTGATGGACGGGGCAGGCGGAGCGGCCGGGAATAAGCGGGGCATTCGGATGTTTCTGCAGACCCAGGCGGATGAGAATGGGAGGACCATCTATGTCCTGATCCCCTCGGGGATGGACCCGGATTACGAGTATCCGTCCGTGTATTTTATGCCGCAGGACGGCATGAGCGCGCAGCAGTATCTTTATGACAAGGTGCCGGAGAAGATTGAAGAGCTGATCAACCAGGGGCTGGCAGCGCCCATGATCTATGTCTTCCCGGATTTCGGACTGGGCGGAGCCCTGGAGGAGGAGAAGGATCAGCCCCTGGGCTTTGATCTCTACCGGGAGCTTCGGAGCACCTTTGAGACCGTGGAAAAACTTTATCCGGTGAGCAAAGATCCTCAGAAGCGCGCCGCCATCGGAACGGGGAATGGCGGGTATCTGGCTTTTCTCCTGACTTTTGTCTCAGAGGATGGGGAACTTTACGAGAAGCCGGAAAACTTCAAGGCTTCAGCCAGCCACGACGGGAACTTCACCAGCGATCGGAACCCCTATCTCAGGTATTACAGTTCAGTCTATGACGTCCTGAAAAAGGGGATGAACAGTGCCTGGGCGGGCCGCTTCTACACCTATATTGACTCCAACTCTGACAGCGCCCTGGCTTCGGCAGACGGAGGCTCCAATGATATCGCATCCTTGTTCCGGAAGGATGATCCGGGCCATCACATGTCCCTCTCTTCCTGGGATTACGGGATCTTCGAGTATTCTACCCGGATTGCGCTCCACTATGGAAGCTACCTGAACAACCTGGAGCGCTCCCTGAACCGCTTCAGCCTCCTTTTTGGAGAACTTGAGGAGGAGGAGGAAACCGAGCTGGAAATCAGCACCCGGGAGACCGTCCCGGAGGGGGAGGATCGGCTGATTGACCTCTTCGGGGACTGGCATTTCTCCACCGAGACCGCGGTGGGGGAGCGCGATGCCAACAAGATCGATACGATCCTGGAAAAGGCGGACTGGAAGTCCTGGGAGCTTGTCCGGCCGGCGCTTGACTGGTGGACAGCGGACTTTGCCAGCTGCCTGAACGGCAATGCCTACTATGCCGGATATGCCTGGTATGTCCGGGAGTTTGAGATTCCGGAGACCTTTGATACGAATGGGCTCATGATCAACCTGGGGATGGTGGACGAGGCGGACGAGACCTATATCAACGGTGTCCGTGTCGGAAGTACGGGTATTGAAGAGGAAGGTGGCCGCTACGACGGCAGCAATCCCTGGGATGTGGAGCGTATCTATCGGATCCCGGATCAGCTCCTGAAAGCCGGGACCAACAACATCGCAGTCCGGGTCTGCAATGGCTCCGGCGGGGGCGGCTGGTACACAGGACCCATTGAGATCACGGCAGCGAAGGAAAAGATCGAGGATCCCGAGGCAGCAGAGCAGCTCTTCTACGAGACGAGCTTCCAGTCAAAAGCCCTGGGGAAGGAAGTCATTTACCGGGTCTTTCTGCCGGAGGGATATTATAACGATACAGATACCCGCTACCCGGTGGTATATATGCTCCACGGGTATGGCTCCACCGGGAAATCCTTTGAGATCAGCGGCGTGCCAGAGATCCTTCAGGAAGGGATTCAGGAGGGCAGGATTCCGGCCTGTATTGTAATCTTCCCGGATGATACCCACCCGCAGAAAGCCAGCTGGTGGACTGGACCGTACGCAGACATGGTCAATATCGACCTCGTTTCTGAGATTGATGGGAAATTCAGAAGCGTCGCGGACCGCAGCCACCGTTTCATCGCCGGGGAGTCCATGGGCGGGGGCGGCGCCTGGCTGAATGCCTGGAACAATACGGATCTCTACGCAGGTGTTCTGGACATCTACGGGGCGTTGAACTATTGCGGTGTCTATGACGATCTGCTGGCCGATGATGTCGACCGGGAAAAACTTGCCTCCCTCCGCCAGTACATGGTCTGCGGCAATCATGACATGTATACCTTTGACCTTCTGCATCTGGGGCTGGAGAAAAAGCTGGATTCCCTGGGGATTCCACATCAGCTGGAGATCGACAACGGGGAACACAATGCGGACTTCTACCTGAAGTACATCAAAGAGGGCTTCGCCTACCTGTTAAGCGGGCTTGAGAGCTGAGTGACGAGAGCAGGGCAGAAAAAGCTGAATCGAACAGAGCAAAGGCGCCGTAAGGCGCCTTCTCTGCCTGGGGAAAGATAGGAATAGGGAAGAGAATAACTCCTCCTGATATTTGTTAAAAATTTATCAAAGCGGAAGGAGGGGAAGAGCCCATCCTGGGGCCCTCTCACAGAGTTGCCAAAAAAGGGGGATCCTCTGCGATAAGGCTTGTTAAAAAAGTATCAATCCAGAGCGCGAACGGTTTCTCCTGTGGGCATTCTGCCTGAGATACAGGCCTCATTTTCTTGCTACTATTTTGACGAGTGGCAGTGAAACAAGTATAATTCAAAGTGTCAGGAGGAGAGTTCAGAAAGCATCTCCGCCCTCGATCGGAAGACCGCGGGGACCGGACAGATGATGGTCATAGAAAAAATACCCGGAAGCGTACCGGAAAGGAAAGGGAAAATCGATGGCCGAAAACACGATACAGACGATTGAGACCGTTGAGGATCTGGACAGCAGACTGGCCCAGATGAGAAAGGCACAGGAGGAGTTTTCACACTTCTCCCAGGAGAAGGTCGACGAGATTTTTAAGGCAGCTGCGACTGCGGCGAACAAGGCCAGAATTCCTCTTGCGAAGGATGCTGTGGCGGAGACCGGAATGGGCGTCGTGGAAGACAAGGTGATCAAGAATCACTATGCGGCTGAATATATCTACAATAAGTATCGCAGCACCAAAACCTGTGGAGTGCTCGAGGAGGATCCGGTGAGCGGGATCCGGAAGGTCGCTGAGCCGATCGGGGTCATCGCGGCAGTCATTCCCACCACCAACCCGACTTCGACTGCGATCTTTAAAACCCTGATCTGCCTGAAGACCAGAAATGCGATCATGATCAGCCCGCATCCGCGCGCGAAGAAGTGCACGATCGACGCGGCGAAGATTGTCCTGGATGCGGCAGTGAAGGCAGGGGCGCCTGAGGGCATCATCGGCTGGATTGACAAGCCGTCCCTGGAGCTCACAGACCGCCTGATGAAGGAAGCGGACTGTATTCTGGCCACCGGCGGCCCGGGCATGGTCACTGCAGCGTACTCCTCCGGAAAGCCTGCCCTCGGTGTCGGCGCCGGCAATACGCCCGCCATCATCGACAGCAGCGCGGATATCCGGATGGCTGTCAGCTCCGTGATTCACTCCAAGACCTTTGACAACGGCATGATCTGCGCGTCTGAGCAGTCTGTGATCGTCATGTCCGACATCTATGACGCGGTGAAGCAGGAGTTTGAGCGCCGCGGGGCATACTTCCTCTCTCCGGAAGAGATCGAGAAGGTCGGCCGGACCATCATCATCAACGGCGCTGTCAACGCGAAGATCGTCGGACAGAAGGCACC
>CADBUA010000646.1 GCA_902797665.1 uncultured Lachnospiraceae bacterium
CTGGACAGCGGTGCGTGCTTTGTGGGCGACCTGGAACCGATTGCATACCTGGACGCGTATGAAGAGAACGACCCGCATAAAGCCGCGCTGAAAGAAGACTGGAGGAGGGTTTTGAGCTTTCACCCAGGTCATGTTTTCTATGCGCACGCAAATGATGTGCTGCTGCAGACTGAAGCCTGCAGGATATGATGGTCGTTCTTTCAAACGGATGTGTAACCCTCGGGCGTGAGATTCTGCGCAGAAGAGACCTGAGCGGGCAGATCCTGGATGAGCCTCATCAGATTCTGCTGCTTTCGGGAATATTCTGTCTGAATGGATCTGTATGTTTCGATCAAGGCAGGCACATAGAACTGTGAAACAGATATCGGTGCTATTTCTGGCGAGTACCTGTGCTGTGCTGTATTGTATTGTATTGAATTGAATTACATTACATTACACCATATTGAATCGTATAGTATTTTATTGAATCGTATTATATTATTTTGTAGTTCGTTTTATCATATAATATTGTATTGCGTTTATATAACAGCACAGAATAGCATGACATAGAATAGGATGGAATGGAAAAGGATAGGATATAATATAATAACATATTATATGTTATTATAGAATAGTATTGTTCTATGTCATGCTACGTTAAGTATTCTAAAGAACATCAGACGCCGCCATGATACGAAAAATGAATTCTATCATGCTTTAAATAAATACAATTTTGATTTATTCATGCTCGCCTTTCTTTCTGGATTTCTCGCTTTCTCGCCTGCGCGTTCCCGGTATAGGAAATGGTAGATGAGAAGGAGAGAGAAAGGAGATGGCACGCAGGGGAAAAGAAAAACCGTGCGGCCTGTTTGATGCAGGCTGCACGGTTCTTTTTTCCATGATGCAGGATCAGTGGTCAGTAGTCAGTGATCAAAGTGAGCGGAGACATCCTTCAGTCTTTCAATGATGGGCAGGTGCTGCGGACATACGCTCTCGCACTGGCCGCAGGCGACACAGGCGCTGGCGCGGTTGAAACGCTCTGCCAGGTTGTCATAATTGGTGAAGTTGATCGTCCAGCCCTTTTCTTCCAGATTCTCCCGCATGTCCTCATTGTACAGGGAGAAATACCGGGGGATCGGGATCTGCATCGGGCAGCCTTCTGTGCAATAAGAGCATCCTGTGCAGGGAACAGCGATTTGCGCGTTGATGATTTTCGCCACCTGCTGAGTCAGAGATGTTTCTTCCTCCGTCAGCGGCACGAAGTTTTCCATATAGGCCAGATTGTCTGTCATCTGCTCGATTGAGCTCATGCCTGAGAGAACGACCATGACATTGTCCAGGCTCGCGGCAAAGCGAATGGCCCAGGAAGCGATGGAAAGGTCGGGCTCTCTCTGCTTCAGCAATTGCTCCGCTTCGGCAGGAACAAGCGCCAGCGTGCCGCCTTTCACCGGCTCCATGACGATCACGGGCTTTTTATGAGAGACCGCAACCTCATAGACTCTGCGGGATTGCACCCATTCGCTTTCCCAGTCCAGGTAGTTGATCTGCAGCTGCACGAATTCCATCTCCGGATGCTTGGTCAGGATCTCGTCCAAAAGTTCGGGAGAGCCATGGAAGGAGAAGCCCGCGTGCCTGACCAGCCCCGCCGCCTTTTTCTCCAGCAGCCAGCTGAAGCAGTCCATGCCCTCGTACTGGGGATAGCTCCCTGCCTCAATGCCGTGAAGCAGGTAATAATCAAAGTATCCAGCGCCGGTCTGCTCCAGCTGATCGCTGAAAACCTTCTCCCGCTCTTCCGGAGAATGGAAGAAAGCGTTGTGGAGCTTTGTGGCCAGAGTAAAACTGTCCCGGGGATAGCGATCCACCAGCGCTTCTTTGGCCACGCGCTGGCTGGCAAAGCCATTGTACATGATGGCGGTGTCAAAATAGCTGAAGCCCTTCGCCATAAACAGATCCACCATGCGCTTGACCTGCTCCACGTCCACCGCGGCGGAATCATTGGGGTCTGTCTGCGGCAAACGCATGAGTCCGAATCCGAGTTTCTTCATGATTGTTTTCTCCTTTGCTGTACAGTCATCTATTTTCGTACTTGTCCAGTCGCAAGAGCCTGCAGGCATTCGGCCGGGCTGAGGCCCCTACATCCTCATGGAAAGTGCGCCCGGCCTTTGTTTTTGAACGGTATTAGTTCACTTTGCGCAGCAAGCGCAAAACGGACTGGTCAGTTCCCTGATTTTACATCCGCTATTCTGATGTGCCATACAATCATCAGTTTTTCTATCATTTCTTCTGCTGCAAAGCAACTTCTCTCAGGCAGCTTAATGCGTTCAGGCTGCGGGGATAGCCGATAAAGGGGACATTGTTTGACACAATGCGGATCAGGTATTCCTGGTCGTTTCCCATGCGGAAGTTTGCCGCGATATGCGCCTTCAATTGAGGCTCACAGCCGCCCTGCGCATAGAGGAAGCAGAAGGTGATCATCTCCCGCTCAGCCAGCGAAAGTCCCGCGCGGGTGTAGTAATCTCCAAAGCAATTATCCACCAGCCAGCGATTGATATGGCGCTCGGGCTCCGGGCCGGATTCCGCAAAGCCGGCCATCTGAGGACCGAAGATCTCCATCTGGGCTTCTGCCCCCTTTTCAAGCCGATTCTCCATCGTGGTACTTGCCTGACCAGGCAAGGGCAGCTGAATTCCGGCCTCCGTCAGGGCTTCGTTCACGGCTTTCAGAAAGGGGAATACCCGCCCCATGCCGAGGTAGTCCACACCCTGGTATACGATCTCCTTGAGCTCCACAGGGGAGACGCCCATTCGGAGCGCGGCGGGCAGCAGCAGCTGAAAATCGTCGATGCCCTGGCATCCCATCAGTACGGCCATCAGGGAGAGGAAGCGGGTGCGGTCATCCAGATGAACATGGGGATCGTTAATCACTTCATCAAAGGCGAAGTTGGCAAATCGTTCGATGAATTCCGGGTCTGTTTTCGCCAGTGTTGACTCATGGCCCGGAAACATTCTGTCGCGATAATTCTTTGCGTTTTCTGTAAGACTTTGAGTCATTTTGAAATCCTCCTTTGTGTGACAGACCCAATTGAAAAAATGGGCTCCACCATCATAATCAAGCGGAAAAACTGAGCAAGTACAATATAAAAGTACGAAAGGCACTTCAAACAGCTAATAAAAAAGAGATAAAAAAGAGAAGGATCAGGAGGAGAGCGCACTTAAGCCGGCGCTTTCCCGGAACAGAATCAGATCCTGATGATGAAGGACAGGCGCAGCAGATTGCCGCTGAATCGATGCAGATCGCCTGCTTTAACTTCTGCAATCTGCGTTTCACCATCCCGACTGCAGCTGCAGGTATCACCTGGGCAACAGAAGCGGGATTTTTTTCATAGCTGCAGGCGGGGAACAGCAGCTGGCTTGCCGCGCAGGGAATGGAGCATGGTGTGCACGGCAGCGCTGTCGACCATATCCACGATATGAATGCCCCGGGCTTTCAGGGCGGATTCCCCGTTCACCGGCCCTGCAGATACACAGTTGCTCCCATCGCTCTGCGGCAGATGATACAGAGCCCGCTCTTCGTCGAACTGTTGCTCAGAAATGATGATCCTATCCAGAATGATTC
>CADBUA010000647.1 GCA_902797665.1 uncultured Lachnospiraceae bacterium
CATGCATGAGAAGCAGCGTAAACAGGAGCGTAAAGGCCATTCCAAAGGCGCATATTTTCTCTATGTTTTTTCCTGACGCCATCCATTCTCCTCTATTTCCATAGCTGCCCAGTTGCCTGTTTCCTTCATTCTCCTTCTTTCCGGATCATCAGCCCATGTAGTCGCCGTTGTAGCTGACCAGCACTGCGCTTTTTACACCCTCCATCTCGGCAAGATCATTGACAAAGTCGGTGTTGTCCTCCTTCAGGCGGACATCCAGGTTCAGCTCTACAGTGCCCTTCTGCGCGGTCTTGCTTTTGACGATCGCCCGGGTCACATGGCTGTCAATCAGCTTCCTGGCCCGCTCTTCTGTCTCGTGGTTATTCACCCGGAGGACAAGGATATAAGGATTCAGGTGGCTTTTTCGGTTCACAAACAGAATGAGCACCAGGCCAATCACAAAGGAGCCGATGACCGCCAGGGGAATGAAGCCTGCCGCCAGGATAATGCCCACCGCGATGGACCAGAACAGATAGGCGATCTCCAGCGGCTCCTTGATGGCGGCCCGGAAACGGACAATGGACAGGGCACCGACCATCCCCAGGGACAGGACCACGTTGGAGGTCACGGCCAGGATCAGGACGGAGGTGATCATGGTCAGGGCCAGCAGGGTGACGCCGAATGAGGACGAGTACATGACCGTCACACAGGTCTTCTTGTAGATCAGTAGAATCCAGAGGCCGACAGCAAAGGACAGGAGAATCGTCAGGACCATGTCCATGACGCTGACCGCGCTGACATTCTCAAGAAAGCTGGACTTAAAGATATCATTGTAGCTCATCATGATTCCTCCTTCGTGAGCGCTTGGCGCGCCGGATCTATGCGGTATTCCATCATCTGAAGCAGACCATTCCCTCTTATGCCGGGAGCCATCCCCCTGCCAGATACGCGGCAGTATCTGCCGGGAAAAAGACATCCAGATGCTTGACCGAAAAGGCACTTTCGGCAATTGATCAGGAAAATAAGGCCGCTTGCGCATGATCATCTCCCTGATCCGTCACGATAAATGACGATTGTCCCAACAGGTTTTTCGGATGCTTTCTCCGTTCGTTCTAACACAATCCGGAGTCAAACATCCGGCAGGACGCATACTTGGAGTAGGCGATTTCCCGATGGTCCAGCTGCACCGCGTCTCGGATTACAGAGGGCAGAAAGCTGTCCCACTTGACCTCCAGAATGACCGGGTCCCCCTTCACAGGAATGGTGGGGCATTCAAAGTCAAAGAAATCCTGAAAGCTGAGTCCTGTGCGGATGTTTGAATCGATGGTAACCCGCACATTCCCTGGATCATACACGAAGGGTTCCCGCGTGTAGTCCACCAGGACCCTGGGGCGCAGGTTCTGGTTTTTCATGCGGGTGTACAGTTCCCGGACCAGCTCCCGGCTGGTATTTCCCATCCACCAGATATTGCCGTCCAGGATCTTTCTGACCTCGTTCTCCCGGAGGTTTGCCATATCTTTTGTTCCAAGCCCGTTGAGCTTGGTTTTCTTCTCCAGGCGAAGATACGATTTGTTCTTGTTATAGGCGCGGATTCTGAACTTCTCCCGGAATCTTACCCCATCCAGTTTTTCCCGGAGCGCCGTATCTTCCGCTGTGTCAAAGTACAGGCTTCGGATCAGATAGCTCCCGTCCCGTGCGTGGGAATCTCTCCGGGCAAGCGCCCCGAGGCGCTGCCGAATGGCAATCACATCGCCCTGACTGATCTCAAACTTGATTTCATGCCGATAATCGTCCCGCACTTCCTCCCTCCTTTCGTGTGTCTCCCAGGCCTTCGCCGTTTCCCGTGAGAATGAAGTTCTGTAAAAAGCGCGCTGCGGGCAGGCAGATACCGCTCCCCTCCCTGGCTGGTCACTGTGCTGCCCTCTTCTTTACGCTCATCAAAACGATGCTATCTTACCAAGCGCTGTTTTACGAGACAAGAGATCCCTTTCGCCCTCTCGCAGATGAGATCTGGCAGGCAGCTCTCTCACTTCAGACAGATATCATGGATCAGGAAGCTTTGATCAGGCTAAAATCCGGTCCAGTCCGAAAAAAAGCCCGCACCTTGGAAGATCAGCTGCGGGCTTTGCCGCAGGGCGCGGCCATGCATGTGATATCTGGAGACACAGATCGATTCCCCTTCGTCAGAGCTACATTTATCGTAGCCGGAAAGGAGCTTGCGGCTGAACAGGTATCATTTATCGATTGGTATTCATACACCTGTACCAATACC
>CADBUA010000648.1 GCA_902797665.1 uncultured Lachnospiraceae bacterium
ATCCTTTCAAAGTCCTCCACATACTGAATGAAATCTTCCGGTGAAAGGGGCTTACTGAAATAGTAGCCCTGCTCCACATCCGCCCCGAGACGCGCCAGCTCCTCGGCCATCTCCCGGTTCTCCACGCCCTCAACGATGATGTCAAACTCACTGTCCACAAACATCTGGAGCAGGTAGCGGAGGATTCTGCTCTCCTTCCTGAAGTAGGACCAGACCACAGTCATGTCCAGCTTGACACTCCGAAGCGGCAGTCCCAGGAGGCGGGTGATGTTGGAAGTGCCGGTTCCGAAGTCGTCCAGAGAGAAGGAGACCCCCTCAGCGCCGAGCCGTTCCATCTGCTTCCGCATCACATCGATGTCCTCCATCGTCGATTCCGTGATCTCCAGACAGATCTGCTCCATGGAGATTCCATAGCGCCTGGCAGCCTGTATCAGTTCCTGGGCCAGGTTGTCATTCATGCACTGAATCGGAGAGAGGTTCACGTTGAGGCAGTGGATCCCCAGCTTTTCCAGATCATAATCCCGGATCAGGGCACAGGTCTTCTCAAAGATCTGCCTGCCGACCTCCATAATCTGCCCGTTTTTCTCGGAGACCTGGATAAACTCAGGCGGCGGGATCGGCCCGACCTCCGGGTCGGTGAGGCGCGCCAGCGCCTCCGCCGCGACGATTCTCTTCTCCCTCACCGAGTAGAGGGGCTGGAGGTAAACCTCAAAACGACGACCATTGATCGCCCTGCCAACAGCGCGTCCGACCTCCTCCTCCCGCCGCATCCGGCCGAGAAGGCCTTCCCCGACGGTATACACCGAGCGGCCGCCGTGTTCCCTCGCATCCTCTTCCGCCCGTATGAGGCAGTCAATGGTAAAGCCCGCACTCTTCTTTTTCACCTTTCGGGGGAGAAAGTAGGTGCAGATGTTCAGGTCAAGGTCATTTCCTCCTACGGTCCATTTCTCCTTGAATCGTTCCCGAATGGCATGATCGAGAATCCTGCACTCCTCCCTGTGGGTGTGTTCCAGAAGGATGAAAGTGCCCCGGCCAAAATAGAAGGGATCATACCCGGGGATGGACTGTAAAAACTGGCTGATCTGCCGGATCGCCTCCTCCAGATTCTCCTCCCCGTAGACAGCCCGGTCGGTGTCAAAGGCCCGGAAGGAGACACCAAAGCAGGAGAACTCCTCCTTTTTTCCGATAAACTCCTCCACGATCGCCTCAAAGGCATCCCGGTTAAAAAGCCGGACCTTCTGATCCCGGTAGAGATCCGGGTTCTGGGCTGAAAGGTAGATAATCAGTACGGCAAGAATGCTGAAGTAGCTCGTGACCAGCGTCATGGGGAAATGGCTCCGGCTCAGGATCCCTGCGATCAGAATGGCATTGTAGCCGTACATGGCAATCCGGAACCTCAGGCGGCATTTCTTTCTGGAGACCAGCACGTAGATCAGGGAAGCGATGATATAGAACCAGGTTGAGAAATATATACCCGGATAGCCGGCCGGATTGTTCTGGTAGCCGCTTCCAGGTTCAAAACGGAAAAGAATCCCTGTCCAGGGCGTGCTGATGGTGATGAGACACATGGCAATCACCGGAGCCGCCAGGATCTGGGTCAGGCGCCGGGGGACAACCAGGTAGGAGCGGCAGCCCTCCGCGGTGTAATCGAACAGAGCCCAGCCCCGCATCAGGAAGCCGATGAAATAGCCGATGTTGATCAGATACATCACCCAGAGCGGGTATTCTGTCCAGACCTCATTAAGCTCACAGGCGATGATATCGGAGGCAGTCATGGTCATGTTGAAAAACATGACATACAGAAAGCTCCCGCTCTGGCGCACCGGCAGATTCCGCCTGGAACAGTAAAATACCAGAAGGATGATCTGGATCGGAATGGAGGAGATAGCGAAATCGTAGTTATAGCTGCTGAGCCATTCAATCATCTATCTTCGGCCCCTTCTATGCTTATATATCTTTTATGGGGGGTTCTATCCCATCATTCTGCTCCCGGCTTTTCCCCAGCACCTCATTCATGCTTCCAACCCGGTAGCCCAAAAGGTCCAGCGTGACATAGGCAAAGCCCATCTCTTTCAGAGCGAAGCTGATGCGCTCCCGCATTTCCCCGGCGGCAATCCGCTCAATCTCGCCGCGTTCCACCTCGATCCTGGCCAGATTTCCGTGGATACGGACCCGCATCTGGGAAAAACCAAGCGAAAGGAGCAAGTCCTCGGCTCTTTCCACCATGGAGAGCTTCTCCCGCGTGATCTCCTCCCCGTAGACAAAGCGCGAAGCCAGGCAGGCAAAAGAGGGCTTGCTCCAGGTCGGAAGATTTCTCTCTCTGGAGAGTTCCCGGATCTCCGCCTTATAGAGACCAGCCTCCCGGAGCGGGCTCCTGATGCCAAGTTCGGAAAGAGCACGAATCCCCGGCCGAAAGTCGCCCAGATCGTCCATGTTGGAGCCCTCAACCACCAAGGGGAATCCCTCCTTTGAGGCCCGGTCCTGAAGCTTTGAGAAAAGCTTTTTCTTGCAGAGATAGCAGCGGTCCGGCGGATTCTCCGTAAAGCCGGGGATCTCTTCCTCCGTCAGGCTGATGATCAGGTGCCGGATTCCACGCTCCCTGCAGAAAGCATCGGCCTCCACTGCCTCCCGCTTAGGAACCCAGGCGGAGACAGCCGATATGGCGATTGCCCCCTTCCCCAGTTGCTCAGCCGCCCTGTCCAGAAGAAAGGTTGAGTCCACCCCCGAAGAGAACGCCACCGCAAGAGGCCCTGCCTGAGATAAAATCTCCCCGAGCCTTCGGTCCTTTTCCATAAGTTTACGTTCCAAGCTGTATCCTCCCGTCTTATGATACCGGAAAGCATTCGGCTTTGCCAGATGCTTCTGCGGTATATGCCCGCTCGCGCCTCTTATTTCCATACTCTTACGCTCGCGGGTAAAACGAACACCTGACCATCTACGATCTTCCCAGGATGCTTGAAAACGATGGCCGAAACCTGATCAGGCAAAAACACAAAAAAGCCGGCATAAAGCGGTGCCAATGTCCTATCCCCCGTCTCCCCAGCCCCTTTTGCTTTCCCTGGAGGCGCACGCTCCTACACCCGCATTGAAAGTGCGCCCGGTCTTTGCTCCTGATCTGTGTTGCCACGCTCCGCCCAAAGCTGACTGAACAGTTACACGTATTCAAAATCCATTTCTGGAGGTTGCCTTTCCTGAAAAGCAAATGTCCGGCAAGCACAGATATCTGCTCCGACTGATTTGAGTATAGCACAAACAAATCCACTCCGCCCCGGCGATTTGAAAAGAAAGCCTTCACGCCTGATATCGATATATGTCCTATTTTCTATCTATCTCTCTATACTCCTCTATGTATTTTTATATTCCCCTGAATCTCTTTTAAACTCTATAAGCCTGTTTAAAGCGTTCATATTTCTCTTCCCTGAATTCTTCTCCAGATGATCTTTTGTCCGCCTTTTCCTCTCTCTGCTCGATCCGGATCCCCCTCTCCGTCCAGGATCTACTTCTGATCCTCGGCGAATCTGTTCGGATCTGTTTCTGTCAGCTGACCCAGCTGCCAGAAGAAAACCTACCTGTCCAGTCCGCTTTGCGCAGCTTGCGCGGAGCGCAAAAGCATAGAGCAAAAACAAAGGACGGAGAGCATGTTTCATGCGGGCGTAGGAGCCATAGGCTCTGATCTGCGCCGTGATCTTCTCCCGGGAGAAATCGTACTCGGAAAAATGCCAAAGAAGGAGCGGATTCCAGGCAGACCCTGATGATCCCTGTGATGAAAAAGCAAAGAGATACGATCTCCAGAAGCTACGAAAAAGTGCCCGAAGGATTCCCTCCGAGCACTCTGTGCTTTGCATATGCTTCCGGTTTTTATCCCGTTCAGACAGACTTCCGGGCTTCTTGCCCGTCTTTTCCTATTTCTCCACCACGAGAATGTCCTCGATCGGGAGCTTGAGCACCCTGCTGAGGACATAAAGGTTGTCGATGGAGGGAATGGCATAGCCCTGGCACCACTTATAGATTGTGCTCACACTGACGCCGCCCATCTGCTTTGCCATCTCATTGGGAGTAAAGCCTCTCGCTTTCATCAGGTTCCGGATCCGGGCCCCTGTCTTTTCCTGGTTGATCTTTCCGTAATACAAC
>CADBUA010000649.1 GCA_902797665.1 uncultured Lachnospiraceae bacterium
GCGATGGCCGCCACACAGGGCGTGTAGAGCAGGCAGAACACCAGCATGGAAATCGACGCCAGCGGAGTGATCACAGCCGCTGCTCCTCCCTCTGCCTTGAACAGCACTTCCATGACGGAGACCACGCTCTCCTTGGCCATGACGCCGCTGAAGAGGGAGGTGACGATTCTCCAGTCTCCGAGCCCCATCGGCCGGAAAATGGGCGCGATCAGACCGCTGACCGCTGCCAGAATGCTGTCCTGAGAATCCGCCACAAAGTTGAAGTGGAAGTCAAAGCTCTTCAGCAGCCAGATGATGATCGAAGCGACCAGGATCACCGAAAAGGCCTTCTGAATGAAATCCTTTGCCTTCTGCCACAGAAGCCTTGCCACACTCTTGGGACTTGGAATCCTGTAGTTCGGCAGCTCCATGACAAAGGGCACCGCCTCTCCCTTGAACATCACCTTCTTGTACAGGAAAGAAGCCAGGATGCCGATTACGATGCCGCCCACATACAGCCCGACCATGACCAGCGCCTTATATTTCGGAAAAAACGCATCCACGAAAAAGGCGTAGATCGGCAGCTTCGCCGTACAGCTCATAAAGGGAGTCAGGAGAATCGTCATCTTATGATCCCGTTCACTGGGCAGCGTCCGTGACGACATGATTGCCGGCACAGAACATCCGAAGCCGATCAGAAGCGGAACGATGCTGCGTCCTGAAAGTCCCAGTTTTCTCAGAGCCTTATCCATGACGAATGCGACTCTCGCGATATAGCCGCTGTCCTCCATGAGCGAAAGGAAGAAGAACATGGTGACGATAATCGGGAGAAAGCTCAGCACGCTCCCCACGCCCTCAAAAATGCCGCTTATGATCAGACCGTGCAGCGCTTCGTTGACCTGAGCTCCGCTGAGCGCCTGGTCCACCAGTTGGGTCAGCGAGTCGATTCCCATTGCGAGCAGATTCTGCAGTCCCGCCCCAATGACATGGAAGGTCAGGTAGAAAGTCAGTGCCATGATACCGATAAAGACCGGGATTGCCGTGTACTTTCCGGTCAGAATCCTGTCGATGGCCGTGCTCTTCTTATGTTGCTTACTCTCCTTCGGTTTGACCACAAAGGCGTCACAGATCTTCCGGATATAGGAGAAGCGATAGTCCGCGATCGCCGCGCTCTTATCAAGCCCCCGTTCCTGCTCCATCTTCCGGATCAGTCCCTCGAAGATTTCCATTTCCTGAGGATCAATGTTCAGGCTTTTGATAATCCGTTCATCGCCCTCGACCAGCTTGCCTGCGGCAAACCGCGGCGGCAGTCCTGCCTGCTCCGCGTAATCCTCCAACAGGTAGGAAGCCACCTTCAGGCAGCGGCTGACAGGCTGCGCCGGCTTTGACATGAGCTCAAATTTCAGCGGTGAAGGCTTCAGCTGATACCTCGCGGTATGGATGGCCTTCTCGATCAGTTCCTGAACCCCCTGATTCTTCATCGCGGAGATCGGGACAACCGGAACGCCCAGCATCTCTTCCATTCCCTTCACATCGACAGAGCCGCCATTCTCGACAACTTCATCCATCATGTTCAGGGCGACGACCATCGGAACATCCATCTCCAGAAGCTGCATCGTCAGATACAGATTCCGATCCATGTTGGTCGCATCCACAATATTGATGATGCCCTTCGGCTTCGTATTCAGCAGGAAATCGCGCGACACCAGTTCCTCGCTGGTGTAGGGCGACATCGAATAGATCCCCGGAAGATCCGTAATGATGGTATTCGGATGACCGATGATCTCACCATCCTTCTCCTCCACCGTCACGCCCGGGAAGTTCCCCACATGCTGCTTGGATCCGGTCAGCTGGTTGAACAGAGTCGTCTTCCCGCAGTTCTGATTGCCCATCAGGGCAAAGTCCAGCTTCACGTCTTTGGGCAGCGCCGTGCCCGCTTTACTCTCCTGTCCAGCCTCTGCCAGGGAGCTGAGCTGCTCTTTGATGCCCTTCTCCGATTGGGCCTCAAACTCTTCTGCGGCCGCAACCTCAATCTTCTCCGCATCCGCGAGCCTCAGCGTCAGCTCATAGCCATGTATGCGCACCTCCATAGGATCTCCGCGTGGAGCGTATTTGACAACTACGACCTCCACCCCCGGGATGATTCCCATGTCCAGAAAATGCTGGCGCAGTGCTCCGTCTCCTCCTACCTTCGAGACAATCGCACTTTTGCCAATCTCCAGCTCCTTCAGATTCATCGCTTTCATCCCCCTCTCATTTCGATTTGCATTTCGATTTCTATTTCTATTTCCATTTCGTTTTTCATCTCTGTCTTCAGCCTTGTATATGTTATTATATATCAATA
>CADBUA010000650.1 GCA_902797665.1 uncultured Lachnospiraceae bacterium
CTGAACGCGAAGGCCCTGGTCATTCCGTCCATGTCCGGGCTCTCTGCCCGTCTGGTCTGCAATTTCCGTCCGCCGCAGCCGATCTACGCGGTGACGCCGAATGAGCGGGCTCAGCGCCAGATGCAGCTTGACTGGGGGGTCCTTCCCTTACACGGCTATCAGGAAGATTCCACCGAGAACATCATTTCCCATGCCATCTACGTGGTAAAACGGGATAAGTATGTGAAGACTGGGGATTTAATTGTGATCACGGCGGGGGATCCAGCCACCAACGAGGTACGTGGTGAGGGCAACATGACCAACGTCATGTATGTCATCCAGGTGAAGTGATATACGGTTGACGAGAGGATCTATGGATTTGCCGCAGGAGAATCCATAGATCCTCTGCATATCCCGTGGCGGGAGATTTCAGAAAGAAAAAACTCCGGGGCCACGCGTATGCATTCCGGGCTTTTTCAGGCCTTGATCAGGCTCGGATGAATCTGTTCAGAACCGTTAAGAACCGTTCAGATCTGCCAGGTGCTTCTGCGGGAGTGTCTGCCCGCCCTTTTTGCGGATCCTTATGTCCAGAGGCACAGAAACGCTATAGGATGAAGAACAATAAAAGCGAGAAGCATGTGCAGAACGTTTAGAGCATATAGAACACAAAAGAATATTGAGTACATACGAAAAAGGAGGCGTTATCGCCTCCTTTTGTTCGCATTGTTCATAAATAAGGCGGTCAAATGTGTGCGTGTCTGCACACATTTGACCATGCACACATTCATACATTTATAAAAACATACATGCATAATAGATACATAAACGTACTTATATATTTAAAAACACATGTGTAAATACATTTGCCAATAAATACATCTATTTATTTATTCATGCATATATACATATGCATTCCTATGAATGAATGTGTCTGGAGCAGATCCGCCATACAGCTTCCGGAGGCCGAATCCCCGGGTCTCCCGGTTCAGAGCCTCAGAGCGTATCGCCGGGGGGATTCCTGAACGCTGAACTTTTCCCCGGGTAGCCCTGCTGCACGATGGCAGTCGCAGGACTCATGTAGAGGAGGCAGACCAGCAGGCTGTAGATGGGCACCATCAGAACATACTGGAGAAGCCTGCCTGGGAGGATCGCCCGGAGATCAAATCCATTGATCAGGACGAGCCCGAGGGGAGTGAAAAAGAGGGTGCAGACGGTTGCGGAGAGCAGCACCGAGAGCGTGAGGGTCAGAATCTTCCGGGACTTCTTCTGGGACGGATCCGGCTTCAGAAGAGCCGGGATCACTCCCCAGAGGACCGCGGAGATGGTGATGAAGGGGTTTACCGCGTAGCCCTGCATCAGGCAGCCCAGGAGATCGGCGGTGAAACCGGTCAGAGCGCCCCCCGCAGGTCCGAACCAGAGGCCGGCCATGATTGTGGCCACAGGTCCCAGCGCGATGCGGGAAAAGCCGCCGATGTTGATGGCCAAAAGCCTGGAGAGGATCAGCTGGATGGCAGTCAGAACGCCGAGGGAGACCAGCGTATAGGTGTTCCAGACTGTCCGGTAGTTCTTATTCAACATAAAAAAACTCCATTCCACATCTATTCCCCGGCGAAAGAGAGGATGAAAAAAGCCGTTCCCTCATTTGACCGGAGCTGATGATCTTTTCTGAATGGCGGAGCCCTGATCAGCACACAGCAAGCTCATAAGCAGGTGTAAAACTGTCGTTCCGCCCTCCTGCAAAGAAATACGCAGGCTCTCACAAATGCATCAAAAGAAGATACATGCTGCGCGGACGCTGCAAGGATATGGAGAGCAGCCGAAATCAGGGGAGAGAATGAAAGAATCGTCTTGTATGCAGCAACGGGTGCGGGAAAAAGCACAGCTGCACAGTTCTATGCCTTCCAGGACGGGTCCAGCCTCCCATCGAAAATCGCTATCTGATTCCACCTTCGCCATTTTTGGATCTATCATTTATCGAGGCAGATTATAAGGGGAGCCTTTGAAAAAGACAAGAGTATCTGTCAGAGCATCTTGCCCCCCAGCGGACATGAGCGATCTTTTTGGGGGAATCAGGATCTCCGGCATTTACAGAGGGGACTTTTTTTCACGCAGAGTGCAAATGGGGCCATCAGAAATTGAAGCATGAACTTGTTCAACTTAATGATTGAATTTCGGGTCCTTTTGTTTTATAGTGAAAACATCACTGCTTTTCATGCACCATTGGGACAGGTCGATATAGGTCAATAGAGAGGTGCATGGTTCGGTAGGTTTCCTGTCATTTCGTAAGATATACCTGTGAGCGTGAGAATCAGCTAAACAGGCGCGAGCGGGCATTTCCCGCTGAAGCATTTGGCAGATCCGAATGGTTCCCGGTATAAAAACTTCAAGTTCGCTGGGGGGTGCATGTTTTGGTCTGGAAGCCGGTCATCTCATCAATCAATGAAGTGAAAATCAATGGTTATGTCCCACACACGGATGTGACAGAAGATGGGATTGTATTCTCCGTGGTGGTTCCTGAGGGCAAAAAGGCCTCCCTGCTTTTGTACGAAAAGGGAAGCCGGAAGGTCAGATGTGAGATCCCTTTCCCGGAGGAGATGTGCCTTGGACACGTCTACGCCATGCGGGTTTCGGGGATTCCCTGGGAAAAGCTGGAGTACAATTACAAAATCGGTGGGGAGGTCATCACGGACCCCGCTGCTCAGATCGTCTCAGGGCTTGAACGCTTTGGCGTAAAGAGAGGGCAGGACCCGCATGGAGTCCGAGGCGGTTTTCTCTCCCAGGACTTTGACTGGGAGGGAGAGAAACCCCTGCGCATTCCTTACAGGGAATCCATCTTTTATGAGCTCCACGTGAGGGGATTTACGAAGACGCGCTCTTCGAAGGTCCGCCACAAGGGCACCTTTCTGGGCCTCACAGAGAAGATCCCTTACCTGAAAGAGCTGGGGATCACGGCGGTGGTGCTGATGCCCTGTTATGAGCATGATGAGATCATGGAGGAGGATCCCAGGGCTGGCTGGCGGCCGGAGGGCCTGCGGGAGCTGGTCGCCGGGACGGCGCTTCCGGTCTCTGCCATCGAAAAGCCTGTGAAGGGCGGGGAGGAAAAAGCGGAAAAAGCCGAGGCGGCAAAGGAGGATCAGCAGAAAGAGATCAGCGGGAACGAGGGAGATCCGGAGAGCCCGGCAGATCAGAATGCCGAGCAGCCTTCAGAAAATCTCAATGCCGAGGAGTCTTCAGGGATTCCCAACGCCGAGGCAAGCGCAAAGGGCATAGAGACAGGCGGGGGAAAGACGGATCCTTCGAAATCTCCTGGATACCGGGTCAACTATTGGGGCTTTGGCCCTGGCTGGTTCTTTGCCCCGAAGAGATCCTACTCCGCGAGCGCTGATCCTGGAAATGAGATGCGGTCCATGGTGCACGAGATGCACAAGGCGGGGATCGAAGTGATCCTGGAGATGGCCTTTCCGGAGGGGACGGATCCGGCCTATATGCAGGCGGTTCTGCTCTGGTGGGCGCAAAGATACCATATCGACGGTTTTCTCCTCTACGCCAGCAAGGACGATCTCATCGCGGTGGCAAAGAGTCCGGCGCTGTCGGATGTCAAGCTGATCACGGACTACTTCCCGACCGCGCGGATGTATCCGCAGGGACGTCCCTTCACTTTCCGGAATCTTGCCGAGTGCAACCTGGGATTCCGTCAGGATGCCAGGCGCCTTCTCAAGGGGGATCATGACCGGCTTACAGACTTTGTCCAGAGGACGCGCGCGAACCCGAAAGATTCCGCGGTGATCAATGCCATGACCTCCCACGATGGCTTCACGATGATGGATCTGGTCAGTTACAATGATAAACACAACGAGGAGAACGGGGAGCAGAACCATGACGGGGCTGTGACCGAGTACTCCTGGAACTGTGGGACTGAGGGGCCGACGAAAAAGAAGGAGTGTCTGAAGATCCGGATGCGGCAGATCCGCAACGCCTTCGCCATGATGCTGCTCTCGCAGGGGACCCCCATGCTTCTGGCAGGGGATGAGATGGGGAATTCCCAGGACGGAAACAGCAACGCCTGGTGCTATGACAACGAGAAGACCTGGATCGACTGGTCCGGCTCCAAGAACAAGAGTGAGCTTTTTGACTTTGTGAAGCGTCTGATCGCCTTCCGGAAGGCGCATCCGCTGCTCCATCAGGAGAAGGAGCTGACCGGGAAAAACGCCGGCGGCTTCTTCCCGGATGTCTCCTGTCATGGCGCCAACGCCTGGTTTGCCTCCTTTGATCCGGAGGAGAGGAGCGTCGGGATGATGTACTGTGGAAGAGAGAATCCGGAAGGGGATGCGGAAGCTGCTTCTGATGGAGAAGGCGGCGGGTCCTTTGTCTACTGCGCCTACAACTTCCATTGGGAGACCAGGCAGCTGGCGCTGCCCTACCTGCCCCAGGGCAGGCAGTGGCATGTGGAGATCGACACTTTCGAGGAAAACGGAAACGTATCAGAGGATCTGGGACGGGAAGGGGCGGAAGTGAAATCCATCCTGGTGCCGGGGCGCTCCATCCTGGTCCTGGTGGGCTGAGATGGAAGCATGAAAAAGATATGGAAGATCACATGCAGAAAAAAGAACCAGCGGCGGGGGACGGTGTAATTCGCTACGCGGGTGTGCCCACAGACGGGAAGATTACGCTGGAAAAGACCCTGGGGCATCTCAAGACCGTGCTTACCCATAAGGCCCTGGTCGCGGAGGGCTGCTTTCAGGTTGGGCTCATTGGCCAGGGAATCTGCCATGACCTGTCCAAGTTCAGTCCGGTGGAGTTCTGGAACGGTGTCCGCTACTACCAGTATGGCAAGCAGAGCCCCAACAATGGAGAGCGCCTGACCAAGGGCTATTCAGAGGCCTGGATTCACCACAAGGGTCATAACCGCCACCACTATGAGCACTGGAACGACTACAACATCGAAGCCGCCAGGCGGGGAGACTACCCGGTCTGCCCGGTTCAGATGCCGAGAAAGTACGTGGCGGAGATGCTGATGGACCGCATTGCGGCCTCGAAGACCTATATGAAGGACAGATACACCGACGCCTCGCCCATGGCCTACTATAGGCACGGCAAAGCAGGAAGCCTGATGCATCCTCAGACCGCCAGGGAGCTTCATGGGATGCTCCGGATTCTGGAGGAGCGGGGTGAGAAGGAGTGCTTCCGCTTTGTGCGGGACTATTACCTGAAGGGCTTCCCGATCCCAGGAACCGGGCAGAAGACAGCACCTTCCTCTGGCTGAAGGGCGTGCGGCGTGCTGGATCTGAGGGGGAGACCCTGCGTGAGAACCCGCGCAGTTACACAAAAAGTATCAGAAGACATCAGAAGATATCAAAAGATACCAGAAGATATCAAAAGATACAATAATATATCAAAAGACATTTAAAAGATATTGAAAGACATCTAAAACATCAAAAACCAGAAAAATCAAA
>CADBUA010000651.1 GCA_902797665.1 uncultured Lachnospiraceae bacterium
GAAATCTGCTCTTCGCAGCAGCTGCAGTGTGCTCGCGGTTCTTCCTGCAGGATCTGACCCTGGCGGATGAAGAGCGAATCTGGAGCATGGTATAATTGCGGCAGTGATCGAACATGATCGAACGCCTTCAGAGAGAAGAATGGCAACTGCCCAGTCCGCTTTGCGCACTTACTGCGCAGAACGTGGATACAATGAGCAAAAATAAAGACCAGGCACACGTTTCATGCGGGAACAGGAGCCTGCACCCGGCCTCGTATCTGAAGGCGCTTGCGACAGGACAGCTGCGAAGAATGAAGGAGGAAGGAAGGAGGAACGAAATGCAAAGGATCGGCGGGGGTTCTGAGATCGGACATGGGAAATCTCCGAAAAACCGGAGACGTCGGAGCCAAAGCGGGGGAAACACAGGAAATCAGGGGATCCAAAGGCTGAGAGAGATCCTGCTCCTCTGCGCGCTTCCCGTGTTCTTTCTGATGCTGGTTTTCGACGCCGCGCGGGTCGAAGCCGCAGCGAACGCAAATCCACGGAGCTTTATCTCCGGGAAAGATGGGGATCAGGAAGCTCCGCGCATCACAGATGCGCGGGTTTGCTCCGTCACAGAGCGTTCGTACACGGTCGAGTTTACGGTCTCCGACAACACGGCAGTCAGTTCGGTGAAGCTTCCCACATGGTATCTCTTCGGCCAGCAGAAAAAGACCCTGAAGTGGATCCGGCTGGGTCCCAGGGAAGGCAGGGTGTCTTACAGCATCCACTTTTCGGACTTTGGCGGGAAGGAGGGCCTCTACCTCACGGATATCTATGCCTATGATGCGGCTGGCAATTATTCAACAGTCCGCCTCAGCGCGGTCAAGTCCCACAGGAAATACAGAGATCAGATCAGTCCGTCTATCTACAACGTGAAGGTGGAGAAAAATGGCAGGGAGGGCTTTACGGTCTCCTTTGACGTCTCCGACAACCTCCGCGTGGTCTATCTCCAGATCTCGACCTGGCGGGAGGAGGACTATCTGAAGACGGTCAGCTGGTCCACCCTCCCCATCGGAAATGGCCATGTCTCAAAGAAGGTGAAGTTTTCCCGGCATGGTGGAAAGGCCGGCAGCTACGTCACAAAGATCTACGCCTATGACCTTGCCGGAAACGAAGGAAGCCAGGTCATCCGCGTGGAGAAGGAATAGGGGGCAGAATCGATCCGCCAGGATGGATTGCCATAAGAAAGAATTCGTAGCTGCCCAGCTACGAGGCTGGGCACAGGCTCCTGGGTCTGCATGGAATGAGCGCCCGGCCTTTGCGCTTACGCCTGCATGGAATGAGCGCCCGGACTATGCTTTTATACCCGCGAGCGTGAGAATTTGCGACAAGATTGGCGCGAGCGGGCATATAGCGGTGAAACACCTGGCAGATTTGAATGGTCCCCGGTAGAAAATGTATTAGCTCTCTCGGCGTCAAGCGGCAAAACGGACTACAGTCAGCAGAATTCTTTGAGCCTTGAGAGATCTCGCTCTTTTATTCGGAGGGATGTTGAGATGAGAAAGATCGCGCTGACTGCATGCTCCAACGGCCTGGCGGAAAAAGGCCGGGAGCAGATCGATGAGCTTACAGCCTACCTCCATACACTGGGCGTGGAGACGGTGTGCTCTCCCTGTCTATATCGGGATCCTCATCTGGGATGTTCCATGAGGAGCGCCCCGGGGAAGGCGCGGGCAGAGGCGATCAATGCCTTTTTTGCGGATCCCTCCATCACGGAGATCTACGATGTATCCGGAGGAGAGATCGCCAATGAGGTCCTTCCATATCTGGACTTTGGCCTGATCCGAAGAAACCCGAAGCCCTTTTACGGATACAGTGACCTGACAAGCGTTGTGAATGCGCTCGCCATCGCCGGTGCTCCCGCAGGTCTCTTTCAGATCCTGACCACCGTATGGGACAGGACAGGGGAGCAGAAAAAATGGTTCCGGACCTATGCCGGGGGAACAGATCTCCGCTTCCGTTTCCTCAGGGGATCCTTCCTGAGGGGCGTGACGGTGGGAGGCAATCTCCGCTGTTTTCTGAAGCTTGCGGGGACACCCTATTTCCCCAGCCTCTCCGGCAAGATCCTGGTCCTGGAAGCCATGGGCGGCCGGATGGCACAGATGATCACGTACCTGACCCAGCTCTCCATGCAGGAGGGATTCAGAGAGCTCTCCGGACTTCTTCTTGGAACCTTCACGGAGCTTACAGAGGCGGGGGAGCTTTCTGAGCTGATCGCTGAGCTTCTGGCTATGTTTCCGGATATTCCGATCGGCCAGACAGAGGATCTGGGACATGGAAAAACCTGCAGGCCTTTGATGATCGGGGAAGCCCTTGATGTGGAAAAGGGCAAAGAGAAGATGAAGCAGCAGACAGGGGGACTTGCTGCCCCATCTGGGAAGCAGATCTCTGAAGGATTCACGGCTCGCGCTGGAGGAGGGACGAAGCAATGCCAGCAACTGCATCGCCTTTGTTCATGTGAAGAAGTCAGAGATTGAGAGGAAGCAGGAAACAGGGAGCAGCGGACAGGAAGCAGGAAGGAAGGAATGGAACCCGTTCGGAAGGTTCTTTGAATCCCCATAGTCATGTTTCAGACATGTTCGACCAATATGAAACATCAGAAAGTGTTTTGCAGGGAATGATTTCTGGCGCTGGCATTCTTTTCGTTAACGGTGTAGGATATGAAAATGATAAGCGTCAGGGTTTTCTGGGAGAATTCAAACCCCATGTTTTCGGAAGAAAAGACCAGGGCGTAAACTGGAGGACTGTCTGAACTGTCGGGCAGGAAGACTCGGCAGTGGGATGCATCTCCTGAAACTGACAGTGCCCACAGACTGAAATTGAGAGGGCAAATACGCTCATCAAAAGTGACAAACTGAACAAGGCTAGAGTATAATGATGAAAGGAGGATGAAAAATGAACGATAAAATTTCAATCGGAAACAGAATTAAGTCGGTAATGGAAGAAAAAGGGTTGACACAGGCAGCGCTTCAGAGGCTGTGCGAACCTCTGTTTACGGATGATAACAGGTTTTCCAAAGGGATGCTCAGCTTCTATGTCCGTGGGATTCAGAAACCGAATGATGACAGGCTAAAGGTGCTTGCCGAGGCCCTTGATGTGGCATATGACTGGCTGATGAGCGGGGAAGACACTTTTTCGGAGAAAGAGGATGCCCCTCTTGTGGAGAAGGCAGAGGAACCCATTGAGGAGCCCATTGAGGAGCCCATTGAGGAACCCATTGAGGAATCCATTGAGGAAGCCGCAGAGGAAACCGCAGAAGAAGCTGCAGATGAAGCCGCGGAGTCTCCGGCAGAGCCAGCTGAAGCGCCCGTTGAGGATCCTCCTGTTTCTTCTGAGCTGGATTCTGTTGTACTCCAGTATGAGGGAATTGACTATGTCCTCTCGGATCTCTCAAAACGGTGCATCGATGCCTGGCAGACGGAACAGGGGAAG
Organism: uncultured Lachnospiraceae bacterium; assembly: GCA_902797665.1. Taxonomy (GTDB): domain Bacteria; phylum Bacillota; class Clostridia; order Lachnospirales; family Lachnospiraceae; genus Porcincola. The sequence continues at coordinate 3,454 of CADBUA010000651.1, forward strand.
GAAGGCGAAGGGCCCGACTCATTTCAGATGTATCTGAAGCCTGAAGAGCACAAGGTCTATTTCGTCGTGAATGGTTATGATACCGGGAGCGTAGATTTCTGAAGCTTCAGGATCCGGGAAACCTGACAGACCCTTTCAGGTATGCGTCAGCAGGAAATGTTTTCGGCGATCTCTATCTGTTGGCATGAGCGGCATCATTCGCACGGCTTATCAGTGGGACAGCTGAGAGCCTGACGATTCACTGCTTTAGATGAAGGAGACCGGAGGAATCCCCCGGTCTCCTTTTGCGTAAGACTGCCCGGCGGCAGATTTAAGCGAAGGAATCGCCAGCGTCTTCATCACCTTCAGATTCAGACAGATGGATCCTGCAGGTGCGATGAGCCAAAGCCGCATCGATGCGGCTTTCAGAGAGGAGGGACTATGCTGATCCGGTATCCGGACTATCTGCCGATGTTTCAGTGCCTGGCCGGGCAGTGCCCGGATAGCTGCTGCAGGGGCTGGGGCATCGGGATTGATCCGAAGTCTCTTGAACGATATGCATCCTGGGAGGGAGCGCTGGGAAACCGACTCCGGAATTCTATCGACTGGGAGAATGGCTGCTTTCTGGAGTATGAGGGCCGCTGCGCTTTTCTGAATGAGGAGAACCTCTGCGATCTCTACCTGGAAGGCGGGAAGGGGGCTTTCTGCAAGACATGCCGGACCTATCCGAGACATATCGAAGCCTTTGAGAATGTCCGTGAGATCTCTCTTTCTCTGTCCTGCCCGGCAGCCATGGAGCTGATCCTCTCCGGAAAAGGCAGAGCTGCGTTTGTGGAAAAGGAGTGGGAGCGGCCTTTGGAGCGGTACAGAGACTATGACAGGGAGCTTTATCGGCAGCTCTGCGTTCTCAGAGCTGCCCTGATTGAGGCTGCTGAGCGGAAGGATCTGTCGGCCAGATGCCGCGTCTCATGGATCCTGGCACTTGGCCATGACGCGGAATCTCGGCTATCAAACGGAGACCGGAAAGGGCTGCTCCAGCTGATCTCCCGATCGCAGATGAAGTCCGACCGCTTTGAGGCATATCTCAGGCGGAAGATCCATGAGAAGCCTGGCATCTCTCCGGAGGAGACATCCAAGCGGTATCTGGAGCTCTTCAGGAGTCTATATCCTGCCAGGGACAATTCAGCTTCTGACTGGAAGAAGTCCTCCCCTATTTCAGAGAGTGAAGGGAAAGCCGCCAGGGGACGCGCGGCCAAAGACTCTGCCAACCCCCTTTCTCCGGTTCAGGAAGATGCCTTCTCTGAGGCGCTATCTTCGCTTCTCATCTATTTTCTTTTCACCTACCTCTGCGGGTCTGTGTATGACGGGAAGATCTTTCAGAAGGTCCAGCTTTCCGTCTATCTGACGGCAATGGTCTTTTTGCTGGCAGAGGATCGAAGAGATGGGAAGCGTGAGGAGCCAGGGGCGGATCCTGCGAGCGAAACGGCTGAGAGAAGCTCCGGGATCTCTGGGATTCTGGAGAGAGACCCCAATTGGAGGCGTCACCTGAAGGAGGCAGCCGTTCAGCTTTCCCGGCAGATCGAGCACGAGGACAGAAATCTGGAACTTCTGGAGCGTGCGATGGAAAGAGGAAAACGGGAAGAGTTCAGCTTGATGAGCTGCCTGATGTGGGCGGACAGGTTCTTTTCCTGAGTGGAGGGAGAAGCCTGCGGGATCTTCACGGACTGATTGGGCTTCCGGCGGGTTTGCCGGATTTATGAAGCCCTGTTTTTGCTATTCTGTCAAGAGTGCTAGAATAAATCAATCATAGATTCATGATGATTCTCTTCCTGAGTGAAGCTTCAGCTATTTCCACTTTGGAGAGAGGCGGAAAATCAACGGGATTGCAGGAGGGAAAAGATGGAGGACGATCTGAACAGGATGGAACAGGCGGACCGGATCGATGAGGCGGATAGTGAACAGGCGTACAATCCCGGATCTGGGGCAGATGGCGGGGAAGTGAATGAGCCCTCTGCGGAGCTTCTTTCCACCCCGGAGGATGCCTTGGAGGAGAAGGTCACTCAGCCTGAAGACTGCAGGGAGGACGCTGCGGGCCTGGCTGATGGGACAAAGGCAGAAACAGAAGGAGAAGTTAAGGAGATCCCGGAGCAGACTGACTCCAGGGAGCCTTCTCAGGAAGGCAGAGCGCTGAAACCTGACCTGGAAGCGGAAGCGAGAGGGAAAGACGAGACAGAAGAGGCAGAGACAGCAGATATCGCGAGGGATCTATCAGAACCATCTGATCCAATATCGAAATCGGAGGAGCCTGTATCTGCTGAGGCGCCTGAAGCAGAAGCAGCTGAGATGGATATATCCATTTCCGGTGAGCCTGGAGAGCCTGAAGAATCCAGCTCTTTGGAAGACATGGAAAAAAAGGAAGAGCTGAAAAGTCCGAAGACAGAGCAGGAAGCTGTCGAGCCAAAACGGCGTGGGCGTCCGAGGAAGGATCCCGGGGCCTATCGTGCAGCTTCAGGGAAAAGCAGCGGAGACAGCGCTGCATCCAGGGAATCTGAGCCCGGTCAGGAAAAAAAGCGCTCAGGGCGTTCGGAGGCGCAATCGGTCCAGCTGAGGCAGCAGGCGATCGAGGACAAGCGGGCAGAGATTGCACGGAAACGGCAGGAGCTTTTAGAACGCCTGGACGCATTGAACGCGGAGGATGAAAAGCTTCGTGCAGAACTGATCCGGATTCAGGAGGCATTGAGGATTGCCGACGAGATTCTGAATCGCGGGTTGAGCCTGGAGGAAGTGAGAAGACGGCTGGGATCCTGATCGGGTGCCGACCGGATTCTGGCCGGGGCGCACTGGTATTCTGAGATTCACGGAAAGCGTTCTTTACAGCCGCAGAAAGGCAGGGGAGTGAGCAAGCCCCTGCCTTTTTGTAGATTTTGTCTTGCTGTCTTCAGGATCTGTCTGGACAATTGACTTGAGCGTTATTATAATTATGCAGAACTTTGAGAGACAGCCAGGACGGTCGATTTTCCACATCGATCCGGGCCAGGATCTCAAAGAGGGTATCAACAAGGCGGATGATTGCCGATCCCCATACCAGACAGCAGACTTCATCTGCCTTGTGCCGATTGAGAGGAGGGGATCTCTTATGCCGGAAAGAAGGATCAGGCTCAGAAATGTGCATGATGCACAGACGCTGGTGAGAGCTGCAGGGAAATGTGATTACCCGGTGGATCTGCGCAGCGAGAGGTTTGTTGTGGACGCGAAGTCTCTTCTGGACGTGCTTTGCATGGATCTTACAAGAAGCCTCA
>CADBUA010000652.1 GCA_902797665.1 uncultured Lachnospiraceae bacterium
CCTTCCGAAAGATTCCGCGGCAAGGCGCCTTCCTGGCACGGACGGAAAGGCCAAGATGAGCAAGTCCCTGGGGAACTGCATCTACCTGTCCGATGACGAGAAGGATGTGAAGACCAAGATCATGAGCATGTTCACGGATCCCGGCCATCTGAAGGTCACAGATCCCGGGAAGACCGAGGGCAACACCGTGTTTATTTACCTGGAGGCCTTTGCCTCCGAGAACAGCCCACAGGCGAAGGCTCTGTTTGAGGAATACGCGCCGGACTACGCAAACCTCAACGAGATGGAGGAGCACTACCGCCGCGGCGGTCTTGGCGATGTAAAGGTCAAGAAATTCCTGAACAACGTCATGCAGGAGACTCTGAAGCCCATCCGTGAGAAGCGCGCGGAACTCGAAAAGGACATCCCGTCCGTGATCGAGATCCTGAAGGAAGGAACCGCCTACGCCGAGAATACAGCTGCCCAGACCCTGATGGACGTCAAGGCGGCGATGCAGATCAACTACTTCAGCTGAGCGCCAGGCAGTGATAATCGTATCCCCGGAGCATACAAGCCGTGAGCTGAAACTCCTGAACAAAAACATACCCGCGATCGCGAGCATCTGCGACAAAACTGGCGCGGGAAGGCATATACCGCAGAAGCAGCTGTCAACTGTTATGGTTCCCGGTATATACCCGGTATTTAAAAGGGCACCCGAAAGGGTGCCCTTGTTTTATCGTAGCTGTCCAGGCGCAGGCTCCTGTCGTCACAGCTAATGTATGCCCATCCTTTGCTTCTGTTCTGCTTTACCTCGCTTTGCGCAGCAAGTGCGCAAAGCTGACTGGACAGTTCCTCCTGATCTTTCCTCAGCTCTCCCTGGGGCAGCGGTCTCGCTCAGGCCCCTCTTGTTTCCGGCAGGCAGAAGGCAGAAGCCTTTGTCAGAAGCTGTCACTGTCTCGCTTCACCCGTTTAGAGGGATCTTCTGTGAGGCTCTTTACATCCTCGACCTCGGCGACATGGCCGCTTTTCCGGATGGCTTCCCTGGCTGCCTCCTCCAGGGAGGCTTTCACCGAGATCGTGTAGATCTCCCGGTCAATTCTGCCTCCCTTTCCGAAGTTCCGGGGATCCATCGCACTGTATCCGCCCACTGGGATGTTTTCCATCTCATAGTGGCTGCCCCTGAAGCTGATCCCGGCATCATTCAGCACCCTCTTCAGGCTCCCCCAGGTCTCCTTATCCCGCTTGCGGAATAGCAGTACTCTCTTCTCAAACAAAGACATTTCTCTCTCCTTCCATGAAAAACGGGATCCGTTGATCCGAAGAGGCCAATCAGGCCCTCCGGGGCTCCTCGGAAAGATCCGCCTCCTCGTGCGGTCTCAGATTCCAAAAAGCTCCGAAATCTTCTTCATGCGGTCTGAGACCTTGACGCCGAAGGGACAGCGGCTCTCACAGGCATGGCAGGATATACACTCGGAGGCTGTGTGGGGCAGATCCCTGTAGTGGGCACTGACAGACATCGGAGGCTCTGCCTGCATAAGCGCCAGATCATAGAACTTGTTGACCATGGCGATATCGATGTCCTTCGGACAGGGCCGACAGTGACCGCAATAGGTGCACTGACCAAGATAAGAATGTCTCGGCGCTCCGGCGATGACCGCCGCATAGTTTTTCTCCTCCTCGGAGGCTGTCTCATAGGCCACCGCCGCATCCAGTTCCGCTCTGCTGCCATATCCGCAGAGGACCGATGAAACGCCAGGCCGGGTCAGGCAGTAATGGATGCACTGGACAGGCGTCAATGCTGTCCCGAAAGGCGAACTCTGCGCGCTGAGCAGCCGTCCTCCCGCGTAGGGCTTCATGACGGTGATGCCGATGTCTTTCTCTTCCGCCAGCTGATAAAGTTTTGCCCGCTCCGGGTCAATCCCCTGGCCAGAGCCCTTATAGCACTCAGGATCTGTCAGAAGCGTATCGAGTTCTGTGTCTTCCGGCATCATATCAAAGGCAGGGTTGATGCTGAAAAGGATCATCTCCACGAGCCCTGTCTCAATCGCCCGGATGGCTGTCCGGGGATTGTGGCTGCTCAGGCCGATGTGCCGGATCACGCCCTTCTCCTTCATCCTGATCACGTAGTCAAGGAATGGACCATTGAAGGATCTGTCAAAATCTTCATCCGTATCAATGTAGTGGATCATGCCAAGGTCCACATAGTCTGTATGGAGCCGCTCCAGGAGGTCCTCAAAGGCCGGTTTTACAAAAGTCAGATCGCGGGATCGGACATACTGCCCCTTCTGCCAGGTGGAGCCGAAATGCCCCTGGACATACCACTGATCCCGTTTCCCCGCTATCGCCTTCCCGATGATCTCCCTGGACTTTGGATCCGGCATCCAGCAGTCGATGATGTTGATCCCCATCTCTCCCGCATCCTGAAGCAGGGAGACCGACTCCTCCACCGGATTCCGTTCCAGCCACTCCCCGCCAAAGCCAACTTCACTCAGCATAAGTCCGGTCTTTCCAAGTCTCCTGTAACGCATGGTTTTCCTTCCTCCTTCTGTCCTGCTGCCAGAACATAATAGCCCTCCTCAACCGTGGA
>CADBUA010000653.1 GCA_902797665.1 uncultured Lachnospiraceae bacterium
ACACATTGAAGCAGTAAGAAGTACCCGTGAGGGCTTCAATTTCTCGATGTGTTGAGTATATTTAAACACATTTTGAGTGGCAGAAAACTCATCTGTTATAGATTCAATATATGATAAAATGTCACATAGTAAAGCACAGGAAAGAGTCAAGTCAGGATTGACATACAGCATCATCTCGCGCACCAGCCCACTTTCATTTGTGTTTTGGGTGGAGAGAGGAAAAATATGTTCAAAAATCAAAGAATCAGAACCAAACTGACAATCACCATACTGTCGCTGACGCTGGGATCCCTTTTGATTGTCTATCTCGGTGTTTTTCAGATCTCCAGACGACTTAAATCCATCTCCGGGGATCTGTTTGAGGAGATCGCTTCCAATGGAGAAAAAACTGCCTCACAGGTGCTGTATGAGGAAGCGGAGGATATGATTAAGTCGACAGTTGAAGCTCAGGCGGATACCACCGACAGCAGAGTCAGTATCCTGGTCTACGCCCTTCAGGGGATTTCCCTCCGACTGGGCAGGATATACAAGAATGGAGGAGACGACTTCGATTCACGGAACAGCTATAGTCCGAAGCAAGAGGAGGTCAGCACAGATGGGAAATGCATAGCCCAATATATGCTCTGTCAGGGGACAGAGATGACAGAGGATATTCAGAAAGAGCTGGACCTGATTGCCAAGCTGAATCCGCGCCTCCTCAGCTTTATGGAATATTTTCCGAGCGCAGACAGCATCTATGTGGCGACAGAAAGCGGCCTGTTTTACAATATTTCGGACCATCAGGATTATGATCCGAAATACGTCGCGAAAAATCGGCCCTGGTATATCCATGCGTTGAGAAATCCGGGCAAGATCAACTGGGAAGGTACCTACACTGATCCTTTTGGAGGGGAGTATATCACTGCCTCGATCACCTATGCGAACCCGGGTAATGACAAAATCCTCGGGGTCATTTCTGTAGACATCTCTTTGGAGAAAGTGATGAAGTCCATCCTCGGCGGAGACCGGGATATTGCCGGTACGTCTTTTCTGCTGGGAGATGATTTTCAGGTCATCGCCGTCGAGGGAATGGAGGACTACGATAACTTTGATGCCCGCATGGAAGGACATTTCGATGAAGCCGATCTGGTCCGGGAAAACCTGCTGAAGAAACCTGACAAGGCATTTTCGACCTTCATGCATGGGGAAGAAGTCTACATGTGGGGCAGACAGAGTTCTGTGACCCACTGGTATTTCTGCACGGCCATTCCGAGCGAGATGATTCTTGAGCCGATCCGTTTGGTGGATGAGGAAAACACGAGGATTCTGCAGGATGTATCCGCCCAGAGTCAGTCCTATTTTCAACGGATCTGGATTTCAATGCTGATCACTTTCCTCTTTGTTGCGTCCGCCGTCTCGATCGCTGCCTTTCTGCTTTCCCATTCTTTGACGGCACCGCTGGGTCGCTTGAAATCCAAAGCGATGGAGATTGGAGAAGGCCATTTTGATATCGAGATTGTCCCTGAGAGCCGGGATGAAATTGGGGATCTGGCCACGAAGATCAATGAGATGCAGGGCAGCCTGAAGGACTATATGGAGCATCTCAAGCATGTGACCGCCGAGAAGGAACGGATCTCCGCTGAACTTTCCCTGGCAGCCAGCATCCAGTCTTCCCAGCTTCCGAGAGACTTTCCCGCTTTCCCGGATGTTCTGGAGGTCGATGTCTTCGCGAGCATGAACCCCGCCAAAGAGGTCGGAGGAGATTTCTATGACTTCTTCATGGTTGATGAAAGCCATGCCGCGATTGTTGTCGCGGACGTCTCCGGGAAGGGGGTACCGGCGGCACTGTTCATGATGATCGGGAAGACTCTGATCAAGGAGCATACCGGTCCGGGGGCAGACCTGGGGAAAGTGTTTACAGACGTCAACAGGATTCTCTGCGGAAACAACGCGGAGCAGCTGTTCATCACGGCGTATGAGGCGGTGCTGGACCTTGAAAGCGGGGAAGTCCGTTTTGTGAATGCCGGACATGAACACCCCTTCCTGATTGGAACGGACGAGGAAGGGAGAAAGACCGTCACAGAGATGACGCCAAGAGCAGGCCTTGTTCTGGCGGTGATGGACGGCGTCAGATATCATGAAGGCAGCTTCATGATGAAACCGGGCGATAAGCTCTTCCAGTATACAGACGGTGTGACAGAGGCCACAAGTGAGGAGAATGAACTATACGGGATGAGCCGCCTTGACGCCTTTCTGAGATCGCACAGCGATATGGCAATCCAGGATCTTCTTCCCGCACTCAAGGAAGACCTCGACAAGTTTGCCGGCAATGCGCCGCAGTTTGATGACATCACCATGCTCTGCCTGGAGTATAAAGACCGCATGATCCCTGCTGATGAAGAAAGCAGCGGAGAGTGAAAGACAGCGGAAGGATAAATCTGAAAACTGCAGAAAAGCGATAAAACCACTTATTTATTTATACAT
>CADBUA010000654.1 GCA_902797665.1 uncultured Lachnospiraceae bacterium
CCGAATGCCTACAGGAGCCTGTGACTGGACAGCTACGAAGTTTTCATAGGATTCATAGGAGCCATTGGGACTGGTGTTTTGCGGAGGGGGCAGCTTTGCTGCCCCCTCCGGAGGAATGGGATAGTTTATGAGGGCAGAGACGGGAAAAAGAAAATCGATCAGCAGAGAGCTCTCGATGGTGTTCATCCTGATGCTGACGGTCCTGGTTGTGGCGATGATTCTGGCGAACAGCGTCTTTCTGGAACGCTTCTATGAGTCGCGCCTGGCGCGGGTTCTGGTCAGGGCATTCGATCTCGTGGACAGCCATATCACACGCCAGATGGGGGCGGACGAAGACTATTTCTCTGAGGATTTTGCCAGCGTCCAGCAAACCAACAACCTGCTTCTGGTGGTGACGGATTCAGAGTTTCGTGTGATTGTCGGCGAAGGGGAGCGGGGAGAGGGGATCATGTCAACCCGGCTTTTCGGCTACAGCGCCGGGATCGACAATGATGCCAGCGTCCTGAAGAGCACAGCGGATTACAAAATCCAGAAGAAGAAGGATGACCGGCTGAAATCAGAGTACCTGGAGCTCTGGGGAACGCTGCCCGCATCGGGCTACTACTGCATCATGCGCATCCCCATGGAGAGTATTCATGTGAACGCGCAGATCTCCACGGAGTTTGTCCTCTATATCGCGATCCTGGCATTGATCATTGGAGTCATCATGATCCAGTTTCTTTCCCAGCGGATCGCCCAGCCCATCCTGGAGCTGACCAGGCTCTCGGAGCGCATGGCCAACCTGGACTTCAACGCCAAGTACCTGAGCGGAGGGAAGAACGAGATTGGGCAGCTGGGGGAGCACTTTAACAAGATGAGTGAGACCCTGGAGAAGACGATCTCAGAGCTCAAAACGGCCAACAATGAGCTACAGCAGAACCTGGATGAGAAGATCCGGATCGATGATGAGCGGCGGGAGTTTCTGTCCAATGTCTCCCATGAACTCAAGACCCCGCTGGCCCTGATTCAGGGCTACGCCGAGGGACTCAGGGACTGTGTGAATGACGACGAGGAGTCAAGAGACTATTATTGCGAAGTCATCATGGACGAAGCCAATAAGATGAATACGCTCGTCAGAAAGCTTCTGACATTGAATCAGCTTGAGACTGGATATGACAAGATTGAAATGGTACGGTTTGACCTGGCGGATCTGATCCGCGGCAAGGTGGCGTCCTCCATGCTTCTGGCGGAACAGAAGAATGCGAAGATCAGCCTGAAGTGCCCGGAAAAGGTCCATGTCTGGGGAGATGAATTCAAGGTCGAGGAGGTCCTTACCAACTACCTCAGCAATGCCATCAACCATGTGGATGGGGCCCTGGAGATCCGTATCCTGGTCGAGGATAACCGGGAAACGCATAAGGTCCGCACGACAGTCTTCAACACAGGATCCAGGATTCCAGAGGAGGATCTGGATCTGGTCTGGGATAAGTTTTTCAAGGTGGATAAGGCAAGGACCAGGGCCTATGGCGGGAGCGGTGTTGGCCTCTCTATTGTCCGGGCCATAATGGAGTCCTTCCATCAGGCGTACGGGGTAAGGAATGAGGAGGACGGCGTCTCCTTCTGGTTTGAACTCGAGTCCGGAGACGGGGAGCTGATCGACGAGGAGATCGACAACGAGGAGAAGTACCGGAGACAGAATGGCGCCAGCCTGGAGGAAAAGATTTTCAGCCGCACGGAACAGGCCCGCACGGAGAAAGAACTGGCCAGGGCTGAGGCTGCCGCCCGCAGGGCGGCGGAGGAAAAGGTCGTGGACGCCAGCTGGGTTCCGGTCGAGGAGAATAAGTTTATTCTGAACCTGGGCGGCAGAAAGAAGGCGGAAAAGCCGAAAAACTCCGAAAGCCATGAAAACCCGGAAAGCCCTGAAAAAACCGAAAGCCTCGAAAAGCCGGACTGTGACCTGTCTGTCCATCCGGCTGAGGCGGGGGAGAGACCTGATTCTGACAAGGAGCCGGATGCATGAGATTGGAAGAACGAGTACAGCTGATCGTCGTAGGAGGCGGAGCCGCCGGGATGGCTGCCGCCTCTGCCGCGGCGGAGAGGGGAGTAAGAGTTCTTCTTCTCGAGCAGAATGAAAAGCTTGGAAAGAAGATCTACATCACGGGGAAAGGGCGCTGCAACTTCACAAATGACTGTGAAGTGGAGGATTTTTTCAGCTGCGTCCCGCAGAATTCGAAGTTTCTCTACTCCTCCCTCTACGGATTTCCACCCAAAGAGACAGAAGCCTGGTTTCAGAAGCTTGGGCTCAGAATCAAGCTGGAGCGGGGAAACCGGGTCTTTCCAGAGAGTGACCACGCCTCGGATGTGACGCGTGTTCTTGAGGGGGAGCTCCGTCGTCTGGGGGTTCTGATCCGTCTGAAAGCAAAGATGACAGGCCTTCTGATGAACGAGGAAAGAACCGGCGTGCTCGGCGTGATTCTGGAGAGTGGAGAGAAGATTTCTTCTGACGCGGTGATTCTTGCCACCGGGGGGCTCGCTTACCCTTCGACAGGTGCCAGGGGAGACGGCTACCTTTTTGCCCGGGAGGCAGGGCACAGCATTAGCGCTCTCAGCCCCTCCCTGGTTCCACTGGAGACCATGGAGGCGGATCTCCCCTCCATGCAGGGGCTGTCTCTCAAAAATGTGGCGCTCACGGTCTTTCAGCCGGGTGGGAAGAAGAAGCTGTATGAGGACTTCGGGGAGATGATGTTCACGCATTTCGGCATCACCGGCCCGCTGGTTCTCTCCGCCAGCAGCAGGATCACGAAATACGCAGTGGAAAACCGCCGGGAAGGATCGGTTCCTCTGAAGGAAGCGCTCCATGCGGAGCTCGACCTGAAAGCCGCGCTCTCTCAGGAAAAGCTGGACCTGCGCCTGATCCGGGAGATCAGCCAGAATCCGGCGCGGAGTCTCAAAAACATGCTCCTGACCCTGTTTCCGGCTTCTCTTGCCAGGGTGATGCTGGAAAGGTGCGATCTTCCGGGAGATCTCCCTTCGGGAGAGATGACGAGGAAGATGCGAGAGCGCCTCTTGGAGGAGACAAAGCATTTCCACATCACCGTCAAGGCGCTCCGGTCTTTCCGGGAGGCTGTGATCACCCGCGGAGGGGTTCGGGTTGGGGAAGTGAATCCCCACAGCATGGCTTCAAAGAAGCTGGAAGGACTCTTCTTTGCAGGTGAGCTTCTGGATGTGGACGGTCTGACTGGGGGCTTCAATCTGCAGATTGCCTGGTCTACCGGACGCTCTGCAGGCCAGGGCGCTGCGGAGAAGATTCTGGGGAGCTGAGGATTAAGGATTGATTTCCGCCTGCCTGAAAGCGGGAGGAATATTCTGAGTGATCAGTTTGTTAATGTATCAGTCTGTTTGATTATCGGTATGTCAGCATATTTACATACTGGTAATTAGAATTATTTTTACGTCTGTATATAAAATATAACGAAAGACATAGAGGCAGAACAAGAGATGAGTTTCAATATCGCGATAGACGGACCGGCAGGAGCCGGGAAGAGCACAGCGGCGAAGCTGGCGGCCGGAAGGCTGAAGATGATCTATGTGGACACAGGGGCCATGTACCGGACCATCGCCCTTTACATGCTGGAGAAGCAGGTAGACATAGAGGATGAGAGCGCCCTCCAGAAGGCCCTCTCTGAGATTCGGATTGAGATTGCCTACCGGGATCAGACGCAGCTGATGATCCTGAACGGGGAGGATGTCAGCGGGAAGATCCGTACGCCGGAAGTCTCCGGCAGAGCTTCGCTGACGGCGGCGAAGCCCGCCGTCAGGGCTTTTCTCCTGGACCTTCAGCGGGACCTGGCTGCCCGGGAGGATGTCATCATGGATGGGCGGGATATTGGGACCGAGATTCTGCCGGGGGCCCAGCTCAAGATCTTTCTGACCGCCAGCGTGGCTGTTCGGGCCAAACGGCGTTTTGATGAGCTTCAGGAAAAGGGGATCCCCTGTGACCTCGAGGAGATCAGCCGGGAGATCTATGAGCGGGATCAACGCGACATGAACCGGGCGAGCGCGCCGCTGCGACAGGCGGAGGACGCGGTCCTTCTCGACACTTCCGGGATGAATCTGGAGGAGGTCGTAGAGCAGATCGTAAATCTCGCGGCGAAAGCGGGGCGGACATGAGCATGGAGAATGCAGGCCTGAAGATCAAAGCGCTCCAGAGGGAGATGGCTTTGGAAAAGCCCGTCCTTCGAGGGGAGCTCAGCATCTCTGAGGATGGGGAGGGGGCCGTGTACGTGGCAAAGAGCGCGGGATTCTGTTTTGGAGTCCGGCGGGCTGTGGACACGGTCTATGATCAGATCCAGGCCGGGAAGGGGCCGATCTATACCTACGGGCCCATCATCCACAACGAGGCGGTGGTAAAGGACCTGGAAGATCACGGGGTCCAGGTACTCGACCAGGAGGAGGAGCTCATGAAAGCAGCGGCCGGCACGGTGGTGATTCGCTCCCATGGCGTGCCGGAGAAGGTTTACCGGACCATTGAGCGAGCCGGACATAGCCTTGTGGACGCCACCTGTCCCTTTGTCCGGAAGATCCACACCATTGTACAGGAGCGGAGCCGCCAGGGGGATCAGATCGTCATCATCGGGAATCCCCGTCACCCGGAGGTGGAGGGGATCATGGGCTGGTGCAGTGGTCACGCTGTGGTGATTGAGAATGAGAAGGAAGCTGAAGAATTCGCCGGGAAAGCCCCAGAGGGCCTGAAAATCGCGATCGTAAGCCAGACGACATTCAACTTCCAAAAATTTGATAAATTGGTTGAAATTATCACCCGGTTGCGGTATGATGACTCTGCAATATTGAATACTATATGTAATGCAACGGAAGAACGGCAGACAGAAGCCAGGGCGATCGCAAAAATCGCGGACGCGATGGTCGTGATCGGCGGGAAGCATAGTTCAAACACACAGAAGTTATTTGAAATCTGCAAAAAAGAGTGCGAGAGGACCTTTTTTGTTCAAACTTTCGATGATTTGAACCTTTCGCTAATGCCATCCAGGGGCATCGTTGGTATTTCAGCGGGGGCATCCACCCCAAATAATTTAATCGAGGAGGTTTCAAAACAATGTCGGAAGACAATACTTTTGAACAGATGCTGAATGAAACTTTTAAACCGATCCATGTGGGCGAGGTCGTCGAGGGCGAAGTGATCGATGTCAAGCCTGATGAGATCATCCTGAACATTAACGGCAAGTCCGATGGAATCATCACAAAGAATGAGTATTCGAATGATTCCAGCGTCGACCTGACAGAGAAGGTTCATGTCGGCGACAAGATGGAAGTCAAGGTTATGAAGGTCAATGATGGCGAGGGCCAGACGCTCCTCACCTACAAGAGACTGGCGGCCGAGAAGGGCAACAAGAGGCTGGAAGAGGCTTTCAACAACCACGAAGTGCTGGTCGCACCGGTTGTCCAGGTCCTGTCCGGCGGACTTTCCGTCGTTGTCGATGGCGCAAGGGTCTTCATCCCTGCTTCTCTGGTATCCGATACCTACGAGAAGAACCTCGAGAAGTATAAGGATCAGGAAATCGAGTTCGTCGTCACAGAGTTCAATCCGCGCAGACGCCGCATCATCGGCGACCGCAAGCAGCTGCTTGTCGCACGGAAGAAGGAGATGCAGAAGGAGCTCTTCGAGCGCATCCATATCAGCGATGTGGTTGAGGGTGTTGTCAAGAACGTTACCGATTTCGGTGCTTTCATCGATCTCGGCGGCGCGGACGGCCTGCTGCATATCTCTGAGATGAGCTGGGGCCATGTGGAGAATCCGAAGAAGGTCTTCAAGGTTGGCGAGAACGTCAGAGTTCTGATCAAGAACATCAGCGGTGAGAAGATTGCTCTGTCCCGGAAGTTCCCGGATGAGAATCCGTGGCTGAACGCTGAGGACAAATATGCAGTCGGCACGATCGTAAGCGGAAGAGTCGCCAGAATGACTGATTTCGGTGCGTTCATCGAGCTGGAGCCGGGCGTAGACGCTCTGCTGCATGTGTCCCAGATCTCCCATGAGCATGTTGACAAGCCGTCGGATGTGCTGAGAGTCGGCCAGGAGATCGAGGCCAAGATCGTTGACTTCAACGGTGCGGATCACAAGATCTCTCTGAGCATGAAGGCTCTTGAGAACATGGGCCCGAGAGAGCCTATGTATGAAGACGAGAATTATCAGGACTACCAGGATTACCCGGAAGAGCCGGAGTGATGCGTCTGGATGTCTGATTCTATAGCCGTGAGCTGAAGAGGTCAGGCCTTTCGGGCCGGGGCTACTCAGCGAATTCAGAAACAGAGAATAAAAAAGGGGTGCATTTGCACCCCTTTTTTGTGTTCTGAGAGATCGCCGTGAGCAGATCCGCGAAAGGTTTGGGAGATCCGGGAATGATCCCCAGTATCTTAATGCTCTGGCGACTTCGCAGTTCCCTTTTCCGAGGCCTTTTCGGGAGTCAGGAGCAGAGAGCGGAGATACTCTGTGATGGCTTCTGGCTGATCCCGAAGACGCTCAGCTTCGAAGTACTCTCTTTTGTCCTTGTAGGAGATCCGGAAAGAAGGCTGAAATTGCGCTGTCTTTTGCGGAAGATAGGATCCTTCCTTCTTGATGTAGCATGTCGCGGCAGATGCTTTTACCCTGTGTGCTTTGTTTACAAAGGAAGCTACGGATTTGTGAATGGCCATGTCTTCCTCAGGCAGATAATAGTAGTCCTTCCAGTTGGGGAAGAAGTGGAGAAGGGTCCCCTTCAGGATGGGGACGGTGAGGGAGAGACAGTCAGCCTCCAGCTTCAGGCTATAGAGGTCCAGCTGAGAGGCTACAGGCTTGGGAACCGGTTCCTTCAGGAGAAAAGAAGCAGACAGAGATTCCCCGAGGGAAAAGGACTTGAGGGATTCTGCTGAAAGCGCTTCCGGAAGGCTTGTGTAAGCCAACATGCTGGAGAGGGAAAACATGCCCTTTACATCCTCATAGTTGTGAAGCATCAGCTTCCGCAAAGCATCCTGATCTGTCAGGTTTTTCTTAAAATATCGATAGACATCGATCAGTTCTCCGCCATGATAGCGGTCCTCCCGGGAGATCTCCAGAAAAGACTCCACACTTTTCTGATTCAGGCGTCTGAGGCCTAAAAGATCCCTGTAAGGACGGATCTCCGCGTAGATATCGACGGTCCCGACCCCGGAGAAGGGGGAGGGGAGATGATAATAGGCGTATTTTTCTTCGAGGTAGGGAATGTCAAATCGATTTCCATTGAAATGAATGACGACCTGGATGCTTTTGAGAAGCTCAGAAAAGCGGAGGAGAAGTTCCCGCTCCTCAGAAGATTTTTCCGCCAGCATCTGGGTGATCTCCCAGATGCCTGCTTCCTTCCGGCAGCCGTACCCAATCAGGTAGAGCTTTGAGGAAGCTGCCTTGAAGCCGGTTGTCTCGATGTCAAAAAAGAGCGCACTGGAAGGGTCGATCTTCTGGCAGATCAGGATGGATTCCTCCAGTTTTTCCGGATGGGTATCAATGATCATGGAAAGTGTCCTTTCCTGTAAGCATATGTTCAATACGTAGATATGAGATCCAGGGCGCTGCCTGCTATGCCCGCAGGCAGAGGATTTGAAATCTCGTAACTGTCCAGTCCGCTTTGGCCGCCTGCCGCCAGGCGAGGCCGTACGTTCAAAAGCAAAGGCCGGGCATACATTGCATGCGACAA
>CADBUA010000655.1 GCA_902797665.1 uncultured Lachnospiraceae bacterium
GCCACCTTGAGGCCGCGCTTCTGATAGGCCCCAATCAGAGCCTGCTTCTGCTCCGGGGTCACACGCCCGAAGACGGTATAGCGGTCGACGCTCTCATCCAGTTCCTCGTCGGTCAGGAGAGTCGTGGCATCCACATAAAGGTCCGCGTCCTTTATGCCCGCGTCCAGCGCGATGCGGGAGACCGTCAGCGGATTGTCTCCGGAGATCACTTTGACGGAAACATTCTGCTCTTCAAAGAAAGCGAAGGTCTTCCGCGCGTTCTTTCGGACCGGGTTTTCCGCGATCACCAGGCAGAGCGGCTGAATCTTCTCTGAGATCTCAAGCGGATGCCCCTTTTCAAGCGCCCTGTCCATCACGCCGAAGACCATCACCCGCTTGCCGTCCAGAGACAGGTCCTCGATCTTTCTCCGGTACTTTTCCATATCGGATAAAAGGAGCGCCTCCGGCGCCCCGCAGATCAGGGTTTTCTGTCCGAACACAGCCGCACTGTAGCGGTACTCCGGTGAGAAGGGGATTCTCCGGTCCGCCCTTCTGCCGGATGGATTGTGGAAGTAGGACCGCATGGCCTTCATGGTAGCGTTGTCAATGCTCTGGGCTGCGACATAGTCAGAAATCAGCGTATGAATCCTGACATCGTCATTGGAGTCTTCATCCAGCAGCGCGATTCCCGCGATGGAGATCTCACTCTCGGTAATCGTCCCGGTCTTATCCACGCAGAGGACATCCACCCGGGCCAAGGTCTCGATGGAGCGCATATCGTGGACCAGTACCTGGTTCAGAGCCAGTCTTGCCACGCTCGCGGCCATGGTCACCGAGGCGAGAAGGTACAGGCCCTCAGGGATCATGCCAATGACCGCGGCCACCGTGGAGGACACCCCGTCCCGGAGCGGCATGTTGTTGACAAAGACCATCTTCCAGAAGAGAAGCAGGCCGATGGGGATGATGGCAATGCCGATAAAGCGCACAAGGCTGTTCAGGGAGCGGATCATCTCCGAATTCTCCTCGTGCTTGAGTTTCCTGGCCTCCAGGGTCAGTTTTGAGGCAAAGGAGCTCTCCCCCACCTCCGTGAGGCGGCACTTGCAGCTGCCTGAGACCACATAACTGCCGGAGAGGATTCTGTCCCCCGGAGCCTTTCTCACTTCCGTCTGCTCACCGGTGATGAGCGACTCGTTGACCGAGATCTCTCCCTGAAGAAGAAGAGCATCCGCCGGGACCTGCTTCCCGGCCCCGAGAATCACCAGATCATCCCGGACCAGGTCCGCAACCGGGCTCTGAATGACTTTCCCTTCCCGAAGAACCTGAGCGCGCGGGGCATTCAGAATCGAGATCTTATCCAGGGTCTTCTTGGAGATCCACTCCTGGGTGATCCCGATGGCGGTGTTGGCCACGACCACCAGCACGTAGGCCAGATCCTTGTAGGATCCCACCAGAATCAGCAAAACCGTAATCACGGCAAAGATCAGATTGAAGTAGGTGAAGACATTCTCCCGGACAATGCTCCCAAAGGTTACCTGCTCGCCCTCCACCGGCACATTTGAGAGCCCCAGGTCAGCCCGCTCTGCGGCCTCCTCGTATGTCAGCCCAGAATCCAGGTCTGTCTCAGTGGAAAGACCTGAAATCTGAGCCTCCCTCAGCTCCTGAAGGCGCTTCTGCTCCGCGGGATTCAGCGCCGGCAGATCCTTCTTCTTTTTCAGCATCGGAAGGTGAGCCTTCAGGAGGTTCAGAAAGCGGAGGCAGGCTCCGCCGAGAAGGAGCATGAGATGATAGAGCGGGCTGAAAAGCAGGCGGAGGGGCTTCGCGATCTTTCTCCAGATCCCGGAGAAGACCTTTCCGAGCGTGAAAAACACCTTTCTGAAGATGTAGATGAGATGCCCCAGTGCATGGAAAAGCCAGCGGAGCACTGCCCGGAAGGCTGAGCGGACCTTCAACGCAGCTTTGGAAATCCGGATCCTCAGATGCCCCATTACAGCTGATAAGCCCACATCTCTCTTCTGCGAGGCCTCAACTCCCCCTCTGACACTCCCTTTCCCTTCACTCCCTCCTCCCGGCAGCTCTTCCTGTCTCTTCCCTGGCTGAGACAGCTCAGCTGGCATTTTCTCCCCGACCGCGGAAGGCTCCATCAGCGCAAAAGGCTGAGGCCCCTCTGTCTCCTGATTCTGCCCAATTTCCAGGACCTGCTTTTCCTCCGTCTTTTGCCTGGACGCTGCCCCTGGAGATCTGGGCGTCACAGCCCTTGAGGGGGTCTTTCTGTTTTTTCCGCTTCTCTTCTTTGACCTGTTTCCTGCCATGAATTGGCACCCACCTCTTCAGTCTCTGGGTGAGGCAGAAAACTGCCTCCCCCATTTACGGCTCCGGATTGCGGAAGCACGAAGTGCGGAACAATCCGGAGGAGTCTTTTTGTCCAATAGGTATTTAAAACCGCGAGCACAGGAATCTGCGACAGAATTGGCGCGAGCAGGCATTTTACTTTTACCTGCCGACCTCGCACACAATCATCCGGAGCTTCCCGTTCGGATCCGGCGGAATCGACTGCATCCACTCAAACTCAAAGCGGAAAGGCTTCTTGAAGATCTGGTTCAGGTTTGTGACCAGGTATTCCTCCAGTTCCTCCCTTGTCTTCTCCGCCTTCTCGTCCCGGACGATCTGCACATGGATCAGCTCGTAGCTCTTCTGGATGAAGCGGATCTGCAGGATATCCGAACAGTGGGCAATCACCGGTGTCACCTCGAAGAAGCTGGTCACACGGCCATCCTCATAGCGAAAGTAGTCGTTGAGCCGCCCCTCGACGTTCATGATGAAATGCACCCCCTGGTGGGTCCGCATTGTAGCCGAGTCGCCAACCTCATAGTTGATGAGCGGCAGGTCCGTCTTGTAAAGCGGTGTGATGATCAGCCGCCCCCTGGGAGCAAGCTGCCCGTCCTCATCCACGACATTGACCACAAAGGAGTCATTGTGGACCACGTAGTAGTCCTTCCCGGGCAGGCGGACCATGCAGGCGCCTGTCTCCGCGCTCCCATAGGAGTCAATGATCCCCTTGCCCAGAACCCGTTTGAAGAGGGCTCTGTCATTCTCTGTCACCTTCTCGGAGATGGGATCATAAAACTTGGGATGGTAGACCTGCTTGCCCAGGCGGTCCGCATAGAGGACAAAACGCATCATCTCCGTCTTGTTCATGTAGAGCCAGGTGGGCTTGTAGGTGTTGATGGCGTCGATGATCTCATCCTCGGATGCGTACTGATTGACGAACTCATGCCGGAAGAGGCCAAGCCGCTGCAGCCTTGTGTCCTCCCCGCCCGGATTCTCGTCGTGGGCGTTGATTCGGCTCATGGTCTTTCCGGTCTTGGGATCGTAGCCGCAAACCCGCATGACGCGGTACCAGTTGGCCTTCATGTAAGCCTTCTCCTTTGGGGAGAAAAGGATGGAGACGGGCTTGCCCGTCGATCCGGAGGTCGTATCGCAGATATAGTCCTTATATCTGGGGTCATGCACCAGGCCCCCCATCCACTCCCGGAGCTCATCCTTTGTGAGGACCGGAAGCTTTGTCAGATCATCCCCGGTCCGAATGTCGTCCGGAGTGATCCCTGCCTTGTCAAAGCGTTCCCGGTAAAAGGGAATCTGATAGGCTGCCCTGGCCAGCTTGTGGACCCGCTCATTCTGCATCCGGATGACCTTTGAGAAGTTGTCCGGGATCTCCAGGGACATCTTCTGAAGATCCAGGAAAAGCCAGAGATTCATCAGCTTCTTGTCGAGTTTCTCAAACATAAAACCTCCCCAGTTTCTCACACCACGTCGATTTCAATGTTTTTCAGGGCTCTGTCCAGTGCCCTTGTCGCCTCCGCCAGGGTCTGCCCCTTGGTGATCACATGTCCGATGCGGTTGGGACCTACATGGAACTTTCTGACATGATCCCCAACCGTATAGTCAAACTGGATCTCATAGATGTTCCGGTCCGTTTTCGGGTTCCGATTGGCCAGGCCTGCGATCTCCCCGTCCCGGTCGCTCATCAGGAGCTTGCTCGCGTTCGGAACCGCCTTGATCTTCGGGAAGTCCGGCTTCTCTCCCAGGGCTACCTGGATGATCTTCTGATAGTAGTCGTACCCATAGTAGATGGAGACAAGCTCCGCCAGGCAGGTCGCCCCGGATCGTCCTCCAATCTCCAGAACATACGTTTTCCCATCACGCATGACAAAGTCACAGTTGCAGGCACAATTGTCCAGCTTCATGGCCAGGATGGCTTTCTCCGTCGTCTCCACGCAGTCCCGGAGGGCATCCTCCGATAGGGCGTAAGGGGCAAAGTGCCCGGCCGGCACGCCGGTGCTTCCGAGGAAGATGTAGTCCCCGTGGGGCAGGATGAACTGGACCTTGCCGTCCATCACAAAAGCCTGGGCGCCGAACTCCCGGCCCACAATAAACTCTTCCACGATATAATAGTCTTTCCGGGTGAAGGCCTGGGCATTCAGGATCGCCTCCTGGATCTGATCCGGCCGGTCAACCCTGGTGATCCCACGGCTCCCGGAGGAGTCCACGATCTTGAAGATCAGGGGATAATTCAGGCCCTGAATCTTCTCATGCACGTCCTCGTTAAAGTAGACCTGACGGAACCTGGCTGTCCGGACTCCGTTCTCCTCATAGCAGTGTTTCATCAGGACCTTGTCGCAGGCGGTCTTCGCCGCCTCGTAGGAGATGCCTGAAAGATGCAGGGCATCATTGACCTTTCCGATGGTCATCACGGCCACGTCGGTCCCTGCGGTGCAGATCCCATCGATCTGATGCTCCCGGGCAGCCCGAAGCACCGCCTCCGAGTCCACCGTGTTGATGTGGAGCACCTCGTCGGCAAAGCCGAATCCCGGATACTTGCCCGGGATCGAGACAGCGATGGTGTGAATGCCCATCTCATGGGCAGCCTTGATCAACGGAACCTGGTACACCCCGGCCCCCATAATCATCAACTTTTTCATATAACTCCCCCTTTATGAATTCCCTGTGTCCCGGGAAATACAGGATATGCCAGCTGCGTCAGCCATTGATTTCCGGATCTCCCTGATCGGGATTCGCCACGGAAATCTCAGCGCTTCTCTGGTAGAATCTCTCCCCGAATTCATTGACAAGATAGGGTTCCCTGCCCTTCTCGTCGATCTGCCGGATCACAAACTGCGGATTGTTGCA
>CADBUA010000656.1 GCA_902797665.1 uncultured Lachnospiraceae bacterium
CTGCATAATAGCATTTTGTAATACATTAAGTTTTTAGTATATTATATCATATCCTGCGTTAAATGTAACCAGACCACGTTCCAGGATACTGCATTATATTATATTACATTATATTGCATTGTATTATGCTATATTGTGCTCTGCTGTATTGTATTGCACTGTTCTGCATTATATTCTATTATATCATATTCTAATATATTGCATTATATTATACTCCACAGGATTCTTTGTCCCTGTATGCGGGAGAAGGCAGGACAGCCGCAGAGCAGCTGCCCTGCCTTCTCCCGCATGTGTTCCGGATCCCTCCGCTGCTCTGGAGGCAGCTTCGCCTTTCGGGAAAGATTGGGGATTTCGTTTCAGCTCCTGCTTTCTGACGCTGCGGCGATGCTATCTTCTGCCAGCTGAATCCTGGATGGGAGACTGTGGGAGACTTCTCGGGATCTGACTTTTTCATCAAAGCTGATTCAGCCGAGGGGCATCTCTTCTGATCCGGCTTCCTCTGAATTGCAAGAGCCCAGACTGAATTGTAAAATGGCTGATACCGGGGAGCAGACAATTCGGCTTTCATGGAGAGTTCGTGGGATGCCCGACCGCGGCAGACAGGATCCGGGATTTTCACGCGCGCGGGGGAACAGCCAGGGCGCAGGGAATGGCGGTGGACTGTCAATGCCGCATCATGGCTGCTGGAGGTCTTGAGAGAGGGCGGGAGAGATCCTTAAGGAGAAATCATGGAAGAGATCAGAATCACAACGATCGATCAGTTTTACCAGTGCATCTTTGAGCAGCCTCAGACCGGATATGGGAGGTGGAGGAGTCACTATGCCTATCGGGGGCTTCCGAATCCGAACTTTAAGCTGACGACAAGCCTTCAGCTGAACTGCCGGGATAAAAGCAGAAAGATGGAGCGGAACATCCTCAATAACTTCGCCAAGTACGCGGAGGCAGAGGACCCCTCGGTGCGGGAATCCATCTGGAGGCGGATGATCCTGGGGCAGCATCATGGTCTCCCCACAAGGCTGATGGACTGGACGCACTCGGGACTTGTGGCTGCCCACTTTGCCATGACGGAGGCCAACCTGGACAAGCTCAGCATGCGGGACTGTGTGATCTGGCGGATCGATGTCATGGAGATGAACGAGCTTCTCCCCCTGGAGTACAAGGTGGTCCAGAAGAAGCGGAAGATGGACGTCTTCACCCTCGACATGCTGATCGAGGCCATTGGGGAGAACCCGAACAGTTACGACTCTCTGGACGCTTATGACCGGGCGATGGAGGACTCGGCGATGGTCGTGATCGAGCCACCCTCCATTGACCCCCGTATTGTCAATCAGTATGCCTTTTTTACAGTCGTGCCCATGGGGATCTCGGACATTGAGGGATTTTTGACCGAGAAGACCAAGGACACCCGGAAGTACATCATCAGCAAGGAACTCCGCTGGATGATCCGGGATATCCTCGATGAGGCGAACATGAATGAGCGGATGATCTACCCGGGCCTGGACGGTATCTCCCAGTCTTTGAAGCGGCATTACTACGTGCGTGGCAGGTCCGTGGAGGATGAAGAGGCAGAAGATCTGGGGAAGGACTGATGGGTCTGCCTCCTGCATCTATGTTTTTGATTTGTTAATCTTGATTTTAAGCGCCTTTTTTGTGAAATGGATGATCTGCTTTTGAAGGATTTTGTTTTCCTGACGCTACTTTCCTGCCAAAAAACTATTCGATATGATTCAGATCTATGATAAAATATTTCAAAAGATCGGGAGCGGAAGGAAAAACGAAAGGAAATCTGTAAGAAAACCGTAACTGTCCAGTCCGCTTTGACCGCTTGATGCAAAGCGGGGGCATATATTTCAATAGCAAAGGCCGGGCGCATCTTCAATGCGGGCGTGGGAGCCTTGACCCGGCCGAATGCCTACAGGCGCTTGCGGCTTTACAGCTACAGAAAACCAGAAGAAATCTGTACCCGTTTGTGCGATTTTTCTCCCGGACTTTGCGCTTGTGGGTATCGTTTCACCCTTTGGAATGCATACTAGGAGGAAAATGATCGGATGAAGAGAAAATGCTTTGCAGGCCTTCTGACGGCCGTGGTTCTGACTTTTGGGGTCTTTGGGGCAGAGGGTGCACTGGCGGATGGCTCCTCCATCGTAAACATTGGCGTCACCAGCACGGTGGGGTCTCTGAACCCGCTTCTGGTTGTGGCGACGGAAATCGACAAGTATGCCTCAGGGCTGCAGTTCCTGCCCCTGGTGGAGCTGAACCAGGAGGGGGAGTTTGAACCCATGCTGGCGGAGAGCATCACAACGGAGGACAATCAGACCTTCACGGTTACACTGGCGGAAGGAGCCGTCTGGTCGGATGGGGAGCAGGTGACAGCGGAGGACCTGGCTTTCACCATGACCAGACTCGCAAGCCCCGTCATTGCAAACACCGCCATGTCCTTTGCCGTGATCGACGGGACCGATGACAGCGGCTTTGTGGAGGAAGGGGCAAAGACCATCTCCGGTCTGAATGTAGTGGATGGGCGGACTTTGGAGATCCGCTGCAAGTGGCCGATGTCCCTCATCACCTTCCAGAACAGCTACGCCCGCTATATCATGACCATCCCCAGACATGTCCTGGGAGAGCTTTCAGAGGAGGAACTTCTGAATTCCACCTGGTTCAATGCTCCGGATGTTGTGGACGGACCCTACCGGGCGGTTTCCGTGGATCCCTCCCACTACGTGAGCTATGCAGCCAACGAGAACTTCTTCAAGGGTGCTCCCTCCATAGAGACCTTGAACCTGCAGATCGTGGAGGACGCGCAGCTTCTGTCAGGCCTCAGCTCCGGTGAGATCGACTTTGTGCAGCCCACCATGGGAGCCATTCCTGAGGAGGATCAGGCTCAGGTTGCAGCCCTTGAGGGCGTGACAGCTATCTACGACAAGCCGATCACGACCCAGTCTCTTTTCATCAATACCCGCAGTGTCGACAACGTGAAAGTCCGCCAGGCCATGTTGCTTGCCATTGACCGTGAAATGCTGCTGGAGAACTTACTTGGAGGCAAAGGGGAGATCGACGATGGATTCATTACTTCCGCCAGCCCTTATTATGATGAGAGTTTAAAGGCCATCTCAGCTGATCTGGAGAAGGCCAAAGCCCTGGTGGAGGAAGCTGTCTCCGAGGGATGGGATAACAAGAGAGAACTCAACTGGGAGATCTGGGCGGAGGATCAGACGTTTGTCAACGCCGCTCCGGTGATCCAGTCCCTGCTTCTTGAGGCAGGCATTCAGGTCAGGATCAGCACCAAGGATCTGGACTCCCTGATGGCGGACGCAGAGGCGCACACGATTGATCTCATGACCGTGCAGTACACCTACCCGCAGATTGACCCCTATCTTGATGTGCAGTGGCTGATCTCGGATGACAATCCGGACGATGATTATACCAGCTGGACCGGCTACAGCTCTGAGGCTGTCGATGAGGCACTTGCCAGGATCGTTCTCTCGGAGGATGTGGAGGAGATCAAGGGCGAGTACCGGATCATTGACGAGGACATGCAGAAGAATGTTCCGATGATCAACGTCTACGTGATCTCCGGCCTGGGTGTCGTCTCTGACCGTCTGGAGAATGCGGTTCCTTCTGTCTACGGCGCCTTCAATAACGTAGAGGATTGGACGCTGAAGGGATAAGAGAAAAAGAGGACAAGAGATCAGAGATGCCTGAGAAAAGGCTGAAATCAGGATCATTCCGGGCAGGATCAGAGATGGTTCAGACGGAAGGAATAGATCAAAGAGATCAAAGGAATCAAAAGGGAGGGGCACTGCCCCTCCCACTTGGATTGTGGGATCGATATGACAGAACGATCAGAAGAGAAGAACAGGGAAAAGGAGCGCCCCCTTCTTGAAATTCGGGATTTGACCATCTCTTTTGGAAAAGAAGCGAGAGAAAAGGGAAAAAAGGGAAAAAAGGGAAAAAAGGGAATCAAGAGGAAAGAACGGCTCTCCGCGGTCTCCTTTTCGTTAAAGAAGGGAGAGTTTCTCTGTTTTGTTGGGGAGAGCGGCTCAGGGAAAAGCATTATGGCCCTCTCCATCCTCCGCCTGCTGCCAGAAAACAGCATGGTAGAAGGGCAGGTACTCTTTCAGGGGGAGGAGCTCACAGCTCTCAGTGAGCGCGGACTCGATCATGTCCGGGGGACTGGGATCGCAATGGTTTTTCAGGACCCTCTGACCTCCCTGAATCCGGTCTTTACGGTCAGAAAGCAGCTCCTGGAGAGCATCCGGAAGCGCTGGGAGGAGCGAAAAGGAGAAAAGCGACCATCCCGGGAGGAAGAAGAAAGCCTGGCGAAGAGTCTGCTCCTTCGGGTTGGCCTCCCGGATCCGGAAGGGATCCTCTCAAAGTATCCCTTTGCCCTCTCCGGAGGGCAGAGGCAGAGGGTGATGATCGCCATGGCGCTGGCGGGAAAGCCGTCCCTTCTGATCGCGGATGAGCCCACCACAGCGCTGGATGTCACGATCCAGGCTCAGATCATGGACCTCTTCCGGAAACTGAACCGGGAGGAGGAGATGAGTGTGATGCTCATCACTCATGACATTGGCCTGGTTGCGCAGACGGCTGACACGGTGTGTGTGATGTACGCAGGGCAGATCGTGGAGAAGGCGGAGGTGCATGAGCTTTTCAGAAAGCCCCTCCATCCCTACACCAGGGCGCTGCTTCAGACTGTCCCGGGAACACATGATGACCCGGACCGGAAGCTCCGATCGATCCCCGGCATGGTGCCGGAAGACTATGGGAAGATTGCGGGCTGCCGCTTCTATGAAAGATGCTCAGAACGCGGAAACAGCTGCCGGGAAGATCAGGAGCTTTGTGAGATCCTGCCAGGGCATTTCTGTCGCTGCGGGAGAGCTGGATATTCAGGTCAGGAGGCGCGGAGGGAAACTGATGAAGGAGGACGGGACCATCCTGAGAATTGATCAGGTCAAGAAGTATTACCCCCGGGGGAAGACTTTTCTGGGAAAGGCGCGGGGCTATATCCGGGCAGTGGACGGCGTGAGCATCTCAGTCAGGCGGGGAGAGTGTCTGGGACTTGTGGGGGAGAGCGGTTCTGGAAAGTCCACCCTGGGAAGGGTGCTGGCCGGCCTGGAAAGGCCGACCGAGGGAAAGGTTTATTTTGAGGACCTGGATCTTACAGATATCTGGAAAAAAGAGAATAGCGGTGTTCGAACGAAGCTTGCGATGATCTTTCAGGACGCCTACTCCTCCCTGAACCCCAGAAAACGCATCATTGATATCCTCACAGACCCCATGCGCTATCACAGGATCTGCCCGGAGAAGGACCTCTATCAGGAAGCATTGCGCCTTCTCACCCTGGTGGGACTTCACGAGGACGCTCTGGGGCGTTTCCCCTTCGAGTTTTCCGGCGGGCAGAGGCAGAGGATCTGTATCGCCAGGGCTTTGTCCTTACGGCCGGAGCTCATCATCTGCGATGAGATCACCTCAGCGCTCGATGTCTCGATTCAGGCACAGATCCTGAACCTGATGAAGGAGCTGAAGGAGGAACTTCAGCTGTCGATGATCTTTATCGGCCATGGCCTCGGGGCTGTCCGCTATGTGTCGGATCGTCTGGCGGTTATGTACCTGGGGAAGATCGTGGAAGAGGCGGAGGCGGACCGGGTCTTCATCAGCCCTGCCCACCCCTACACAAAGGCACTGAGCCTGGCCTCCCCGGAACCGGATCCGGATAAGAGGAGGGAAGCTTCCCTGTCCGGCGAGCTGGACCCGGAGATTCCGGAGACGGGATGCTCTTTCCGCCCGCGCTGCCTGCTGGCGGACGAATCCTGCAGAAAAGCCTCGATGGACCTTGTCCCTTGCGGGGACGTACCCGGACATGTTTCAGCCTGCCTGAAAGGGATCTGAGGGAAAGGGGAACCTATGGGAAAGTACATTTTCAAGAGACTCTTGATCGCTCTTCCGGTCCTCATCGGGATCACAGTGATCGACTACCTGCTCATGACAGCTGCCGGAAATCCCCTGGACATGATCAGTGGAGCCCGGGTATCCGAGGCCGCCAAGGCGGTCCGGGCCGAGCAGCTCGGCCTCAATGACCCCATTTTCCTCCAATATGGCAGGTGGATCTGGCAGATCCTGCACGGGAATTTCGGCATCTCCCTGAAGACCCGCCAGCCTGTGAGCGAAATGATCCTGTCCCACCTGGGACCTACCCTCCTTCTGATGGGGGTTTCCCTTCTGATCAGTTTTCTCTTCACCATCCCTTTTGGGGTCTATTCCGCGGTGCATCAGTATCAGGCGGGGGATTATCTCATCGTCGGCTTTTCCTTCTTCGCGATGAGCATCCCGGGCTTTTTTCTCTCCCTGCTTCTGATCTACATCTTTACGGTGCGCCTGCAGCTTTTGCCCTCGGGCGGCATGATGACTCTGGGCGGAGGCGGGGGCTTTCTGGATCTGGCGAGGCACATGGTCATGCCAGTCCTGGTTCTATCGGTGTCGATGACAGGCACCAACCTTCGGTACATCCGCAGCGCAGTGCTCGAAATTCTTGGGGCGGACTATCTTCGGACCGCCCAGGCCAAGGGAATCGGGCGCTTCCGGGTCATCAGCAGGCACGCCCTCCGGAATGCCCTGATCCCGGTGATCACGGTTTTCGGGATGGAGATCCCCGTCCTCTTTGGGGGATCGATCATCGTGGAACAGATCTTCAACTGGCCTGGCCTGGGCCTGCTCACCATGTCGGCGATTCTGTCCCGGGACTACCCGGTGATCATGGCGGTGGGTCTCATCTCGGCTGTCATCGTACTAATCGGAAACCTCGTGACAGATCTGCTCTACGCACTGGCTGACCCGCAGGTCACCTTAACCTGAGACAGAGGAGGTGAAAGATGCGAAAAAGAGAGGAAAAGAGCAGCAGCTACATTCACATGATCTTTCAAAGGTTCCGCCGCCACAGGATGGCGCTTTCTGGCGTCGTGATTCTTGTTCTGATCACAGGGGCAGCGGTCTTTGCACCCCTCCTGATCCGGTACAGCCCTCTCGAGATCGTGGGAAAGTTCAGCGCTCCTCCGGATCAGAACTTTCTTCTCGGCACCGATCAGTCCGGGCGGGATGTCCTTGCCCGCCTCCTCTACGGGACCAGGACTTCTCTCCTCGTAGGACTCCTGGCGACAACACTCTCCACAGCCATCGGAATTCTTTTGGGACTCGTCTCCGGCTATTTTGGAGGGATCCTGGACATGCTGATCATGCGCTTTACCGACATGGTCATGTCCTTTCCCTACATCCTCCTGATTCTGGTCTGCGCGGCCATCTTTGAGCCCGGCCTCAAGAGCATCATCCTGATTCTCGGCTTCGTGGACTGGCCCGGCGCCGCCAGGCTGGTCCGGGGAAACACCTTAGCCCTCCGGGAGAGCAACTTTGTCAAGGAGAGCAGGCTGTCCGGCATGCCCAGACGCTACCTCCTTTTCTCGGAGATTCTGCCAAATACTCTGGCACCGGTCCTCGTCTACGCCACATCGGTCCTGGCCCTGTCGATCCTGGACGAGGCTGCCCTGAGCTTTCTGGGCATGGGGGTTCAGCCGCCGGATCCGTCTTTGGGAAACATGCTGAACGGGGCCCAGTCTTTGACGATTCTGACCTCCAAACCCTGGCTCTGGATCCCACCGGGACTGGTCATTGTCCTTCTGGTCACGGCCATCAACTTCATCGGCGATGCGCTGCGGGACGCCCTGGATCCCGCCTCGGGGGGCGGGAGCCTTTAGCATGGGGAAGCCCTTCAGATTTGCCAGGCCTTTCCCCGGTATGTGCCAACTCGCGCCAAATTTACGCGAGAGTCTTACGCCCGCGGATATGGAGCGAAGCTTTTGGACGCTTGTCCCATCTGCGCCAGACAGATTTTGGATCTGTCTGGCGCTTTTGCCTGTATAAAAATCCAAAAAAGATGTATTTAAGAAAGTATTAAGTTGAATGAAGAGATAAAAAAGCCTATTCTTAAACAGTCAACGCAAAGACCTCTTCGCATCTCTCCATGCTTCCTCCTGAAACAGACCCACTGAAAGCCCAAAGCGGAAACATATCTAAAATTCTATAGACAGCATTTATAAATAAAATAAATAGATAAAATCCATAATTAAGATCTATAAATAGAAGCTATAAATAAAATCTGCATATAGAGTCTGCAAATATTTCTGCATAACCCATCACTTTATCTCATCCGGCCTTTCCGCCGCATTCTCTTCCTCAGGATTTGAACCGAAGACATGTCTCATTCTGCCCGCCAAAGCGCGGATGGGGAGCCAATATGAACAATAAGCTGTTTTCAATCCTTTTGGCTTTGCTGAACCTCGGTCGCTCTTTGAACTTCTCAATGCTTCCCACTGACTTTCCCTTTCCGGATCCCTTCTTTTTCCGGAAATTTCTGTTCCCTGTGTCTGTCCCGGAGACCCGGGAGAGGTGGATTCTGAAAGCTCTCCGCAGGGCTATCAGGAAAGATGGATTTACAGTTTTTTACCAGGTCAAAGTCGATTGCAGGACTGGCCAGACTGCTGGCTTTGAGGCACTTCTTCGCCTGAAGGGGATGAAGCTCTCCCCGGCGGTTTTTATCCCAGTGGCGGAGAGAGCAGGGCTGATGGAGAGGATCGGCCGGATTGTGGCCGAGAAGGCCATCTGGCAGCTCACTCAATGGAGAGAGGAAGGGATGGAACTCTGCCCGGTTTCCGTCAACTTCTCAGCATCTCAGCTCTGCGATCAGGGCTATGCGGGCTTTCTCCGGGATCTTCTGGAGCAGTGCCATCTTCCATCTTCGCTTCTCAAGATCGAGATTACGGAGAGCATTCTGATTCAGGAGAGAGAGGCGGCGGTGAAGCTCTTCTCAGACCTGGAGGAGGTTGGGATCGGGGTTCATCTGGATGATTTCGGGACCGGCTATTCTTCTCTTCGCTATCTGACCTTTCTTCCCTCGGAGAGTGTAAAGCTGGACAAGACCCTCCTTGATGCCTGCCTGAGGAGGGAAATGGATGGAAAGCTCTCCGTGGAGGGGAAAATCCTCCTTTCGGATATCATCCGCATGGCGCATGACCTCAGAAAGACCATCGTGGTGGAGGGCGTGGAATACGCCTGGCAGGTGGAGATTCTGAAAGGCTTCGGATGCGACCAGATCCAGGGATTTTACTATGGCCAGCCTCAGCCAGGTGCGGAAATCCCGCGCCTTTACCTGTCACGAAAACAGCCCCGGCATTTGCCGGGGCTGTTTCGTTGACAGAAAAATAGGGAAAAGATAAGATGAATCTGCCTGTCAGCTATGTGGGGGCAGATCACAGCGTCAGTCCTCAGCTTTCCGCCGGGTTTATACCGGGTCTAAAGGCTCAGCTTTCCCTGGTTTTCATGATCTCAGATCCAACAGGCGTTTCCAATCCATCATTTTCTTTTTCTAAATTTTTTACTCTCTTGTTCTGGGATATCTGTTCCTTTCTGTGCCCGGCCGAATGCCTGCAGGAGCCTGCGACTGGAGGGAATGTTTTTCCTCCGTTTGATCGATGTGCCAGATGCGCCATGCAGCTTTTCAAGGATGGATCAGGGGGACCAGATGCGTGAGGGCAGCCATTCAGGGAGCCTTCAGCTTCCTTTTTCTTTCAGGAGGAGATATGGGCAAAATCAATGATCAGATTCAGGCAGCGTATGAAGTATTCCGGCAGAAGGTGGACTTTCAGCCGGATGTGGCATTGGTTCTCGGCTCCGGCCTCGGAGGATTCTCCTCGGAGCTGGAGATCTCTGCGGAGCTTCCCTATTCGGAGATCCCGGGATTTCCTGTCTCCACCGCTCCGGGACATGTGGGCAGATATCTGTTCGGCACGCTGAATGGGCAGGATGGGAAGAAGGTCAGGCTTGTCCTGATGCAGGGGCGAGTTCACTACTATGAGGGCTATCCCATGGAGATGGTGGTGCTTCCAGCCCGACTGATTCAGAGGATGGGGGCGAAAGTACTCTTTCTCACCAATGCGGCGGGCGGATGCGGGGATGGCTTCCATCCCGGCTGCCTGATGATGATCACTGACCACATCGCCTGCTTTGTGCAGAATCCCCTGATCGGTCCCAACGAGGACGAGATCGGGTTGAGGTTCCCGGATATGTCCCAGGTCTATGATCTCCAGCTGCAGGAACAGATCAGGGCAGCGGCCAGGGAGGAGCAGATCGAGCTCTTTGAGGGGGTCTATGCCCAGCTGACCGGACCCTCCTATGAGACACCGGCGGAGATCCGTATGCTGAAGAGCCTCGGCGCTTCGGCAGTGGGGATGAGCACGGCGGTGGAAGCCATCGCGGCCCACCACGCCGGAATGAGAATCTGCGGGGTCTCCTGCATCACGAACATGGCAGCAGGCCTCTCCGCCGGAAAGCTCTCAGAGGAAGAGGTCCTGGAGAATGCACAGCTGGTTGCGGACAAGTTCCAGAGGCTCGTGAAAGCGTCCATCCTCAGGTTCGGAGAGACCCTGGAAGTCGGATCAAATGGCTGAAAGCATTATCGTGCGTGGGCAGACAGCCAGATGCTTCCTGCCATCGACAGCTGACAGGGATCTTCTGTGAGATCAGCTCCCTGCCGGGCGCATCTGGCTGATCAAGGATGGATGCATAGAAGGCCCTCGCTGGAGAGCCGTGGAGAGTCAGAAAGAGCCAGGAAGAGCGGACCATCAGGCAGGAGGGACCCTCACCTGAAAAGCCCAGATGCCGGGGATTCCGGTATATCGGGGGAGAGAGGCAGCGTATGGAAAACATTGAATATATCCTCGATTTTGTTGTGCTTTTGGGCCGGGAGATGATCGCCTGTGGCGCAAACCTGGAGCGGGTATCCCTGGCAGTGGATAAAATCTGTGATGTTTACAATCTCCGGGAGGTGACGCAGAATTTAAGCAGCAATTATATCAGCGTCAGCGCCCGGACAGAGGAAGGGCTCTACTGTTTCCGCGACAGTAAGATTCCGAATCAGATCAACCACCTGATGCGGCTGAGAAATCTGAACCGGCTCTCTTTCAGGGTCTCGGAGATCCAGCCGGCCCCCAGAACGCTGAACGCGCTTCTCCGCTCTGCTTTAATGGGGAAGAAGAAGGATTATGAGACCTGGCAGATTACGCTCAGCCAGATCCTGGCCATGGTCTGCCTTTGCATCATGTTCGGGGGCAGGGCCATGGATGTATTCGGAATTGTGCTGATTGTTCTGGCCCTCACCTTTTTCAACCGCCTCCTGGCCCATCAATCGCTCAACCGCATGCTGGCCAACGCGGTGGTCATGTTTGGCATCACTGTCCTCGCCATCTTACTGGGAAAGCTGCCTATCGGCATTCACGCGCCAGTGCTGATTATCACAATCATCATGCTGGTCCTTCCTGGTATTCCCATGGTGAACGCCGCCCGGAACATCCTCTGTGGAAACGAGATGAATGGGATCCTGCAGCTGATCAAGGTGGGGCTGGAGACCTTGTCGCTGGCCTTTGGAATCTTTGCGGGAGCTGTCCTTCTCAAGTCGGAGCTGCTGCCTTACTCGGTGACTCTCCATCCGGTCCTGATGATTGTGCTCTCTTTCCTGGCCTCTGCCAGCTTTGGTGTCGCCTTCCACATCTACTACAAGGATCTGACCCTCGCGGGCATCTGTGGGGTCCTCTGCAGGGTCGTGCTGCTTCTCTCGTCCAGTCAGACAGAGAACCGCACGCTCTTTGTTCTGACCGCGGCTTTTGTGTCCTCCCTTTTCGCGGAGCTTCTGGCTACGCGGAGGCGGGAGCCCTCCACCTATTTGATCTACCCGTCCATCGTTCCGATTATTCCTGGCGATCTTCTCTACTTCACAGTCCTCGGCTTTTATCTGAATGACGCGGCGATGGTTCAGACATACGGGATCAGCTGCGTGCAGTCGTTGCTGGGCATGAGCATCGGCTTTGTCCTGAGCTCCACTGTGGCGAACTACATTCGAAGGAGAAGGCACTTCCTCAAC
The DNA here is from genome assembly GCA_902797665.1 of uncultured Lachnospiraceae bacterium. Taxonomy (GTDB): domain Bacteria; phylum Bacillota; class Clostridia; order Lachnospirales; family Lachnospiraceae; genus Porcincola. Next base: position 11,966 of record CADBUA010000656.1, read on the forward strand.
AGAATCAGGCAGGCGGAGCGGATCGGGAAAACAGACTGAACAATTGGCGCATTGAAAAATAAAAAGTAAAAATGCTGAAAGGCTGAAATACTGAAATGCTGAAATGATGCAATGAAAAAGATTGCTGAGACAAGATGAAATATTATTATAATTATGAGAAGTTAAGATAGAAGACATTAAACAACTAAAACGTTTAAGCATTAATATTCGAATATATTAATTTAAAATATTAAAGCATTAAAGTATTAAAGAATTAAAATATCAAAATATCAAAACGTTTAAACATTAAAATACTGAATGACAGACAGGAAAGGCAGCGGACTTGCCCTGGCGCGTCCCTGATCCATTTTCCGGGAGGAAAGCTGATGCAGGCGAAGAAAGAACAGATGCAGCTCCGCTACTATGATGTCCCGCAGAAGGAGGGGGTCCTGGCGCTGCTCGGGGAGAACTGGATCCGGGAGTACGGGGAAGGGATTGACTATCTGCACTTTCACAACCTGCTGGAGATCGGGATCTGCAGGGACGGGGAGGGGGAGATGATCTTCGACGAGGAAGTCATGCCCTACGGCCCGGGCATCATCACGGTGATCCCCCGGCGCTTCCCTCATACGACCAACTCCAGGAAAGGCACGAAATCCTTCTGGGAGTATCTCTACCTGGATCCCGGCACCCTGCTCCGGGAGATCCTGGGGGAGAACGAGATCCGCGCCTCACGTGCCCTGGATCTCATCGGGCGGAATGTCATCTTCGGGCAGGGATCCGACTATGACTCGCTTTGGAGCATTGTAAACGCCATCATGGAGGAGATGCGCGATCGGAGGAGGTTTTATGTGGAGAAGGTCCGGGGCCTTCTGTTCTCCCTTCTCTTTGAGATCGCCCGGGTCTCGGAACTGGACGGCAGACTTCGTGTTTCCAATAAAATCGGGGTGGCGCAGGTCCAGAACGCCCTGGACTATGTGGACGGTCACTTTCAGGAGACCGTCCGGATCAGTGAGCTGGCCGATGCCTGCAGCATGTCTGAGACCCATTTCCGGCGCCTTTTCAACAGGTATCTGAACATGACACCGGTGGAGTACGTAAACCAGGTGCGGATTCTCCGGGCCTGTGAGATGCTTCGCACGAGCAACGATGCGATGACCCGCATTGCGGAGCGGTGCGGTTTCTCCTCGATCTCGGCTTTTGACCGCAACTTCCGCCGCATCATTGGGGTGACGCCCTACCAGTGGAAAAAGGACCCGGGCAACTATGAGAGAAAGCTCCTGGAGGTCAACGTGTCCGTGCAGAAGGGATGGTAGAGAAGACAGGCCAGGAGAAAGGCTCACCGCCTGCCAGGGCCGGGAGCAGGGTCTCAGGGCAGGATGATTGTGAATCCGGAACATGATACGGGAAGCATTCGGATCTGCCAGGTCTTTCCATGATATATGACTGATTACGTAAAACCACTAACAGATTTTTGCACTCGAGTGTATATGAAAGCAACATATAAAATGACAGATGGTCAGGAGGAGGTTAACAGAGCCATGATCACAGAACGGTATTTGGAAGATGACTGGAGACTTTTCAAGAGGAAGATTCCCGGCTGGCAGCTTTCACACATGGAGAAGCTCTGCCGGAGCTATGAGGAGCTTCTTCATGGAGCGGGCACATGGGATGAGAAGTTCTGGACCCTCTCAGAGCGGATTCAGCGGGATCAGAAGAGCGCTGGCGTTTCGGTGGACATGCGCCGTTCCCAGCTGGTGGCCAACATCCTGGGCTTGATTGATGATGGCGTCATCAGCATGGAGGACCTGGAAGATTTCAGCGATACGCTGAAGGCTACTGTCAGATCCCTCAGATCTCTCTGATCCTGAGCAATGCTCTGCGGATATCTTCTGTAGCTGTAAAGCCCGCTTTGGCCGCTTGCCGCTGAGCGCGGCCGTACAGCTCAAAAGCAAAGACCGGGCGCATCTTTCATCAGGCTCAAGGAGCCTGCGACTGAACAGCTGGCTTTCTTTTTGATCTTCCGGGGGAGCATGGTATAATTCTCGAATGCTCGAGCCTCTCTGACAGGTTACAGATTCATGAGATCAGGGGCTCAGAGACGCAGGAATCCGGCATTGCAGTCTGGGATGCGAATTTCCCCATAGACGGGGAAAGAAGACAGGAAAGGAGCAGAATTCTAGTAAATGAGCCAAATGAACCAAATGGAAGGGATAGAAAAACTGATCGCGGAGATCAGACAGGCTGACAAAAACCACATGCTTTCACTTTCATACCTCTGGTACCTGATTGAGGATATGAAGGATGAGTTTGGCCCCTTTGACGGGGAACTGGATGCCAGCATGAGTTCAGAGGTCAAGATGCGTCTGTATGAGGAAAGCAAGGTTGACCTCCCGATGAGCCGGGATGAGGCGGAGGACTATATCATGGACCTTCTGCCGGACGAAACCTGGGAGCACATCAGCGATGATGGAATGACGTCAACTTCTGTGGTGAAGAAGCTGGATGACCTGGATACGCTTAGCCTTTATGAATACCTGAAGACCCTGCCTCTGGTCCCATTTGCGAAGGCGGTCATGACTGTTCTGAAAAACTTCATGGATTTCCAGAGTACGGCGATTTCGGAGGAGATTGAGGAAAACATAGAACTCCTGATTCTTCAGATTCTGTCCAGGAATGCCGGAGAAAGTCTGGACTTTGATGGTATGGATCTTCTCGATTCTTCTGATATGGATGAGCTGGATGATGATGAAGATGATGAAGATGATAAGGATTACGACATCGAGGAGCTGATGCAGATCCTGGAGTCTGAGAAGACCGGACACAAGAGCCGGATCACAAAGTTTCCTGGGAAAAAGTGAGATTGTGAGGCGGATGGCTTTCCATCCGCCTTTTTTGGCTCGCGGCCA